>NZ_JBSFGS010000009.1:0-265728 GCF_053596675.1 Kitasatospora sp. NPDC001664 | reverse complement strand
TCCGGCTTGAGCGCCAACCCCCGGGCGATCCCGATCCGCTGCCGCTGCCCGCCGGAGAACTGGTGCGGGTACCGGTTGATGTACTCCGGGTTCAGCCCGACCACGTCCAGCAGGTCCTGCACCGCCTTGCGGCGGTCGCCCTTCGGCGCCACCTCGGGGTGGATCTCGTACGGCTCGCCGATGATGTCGCCCACCGTCATGCGGGGGTTGAGCGAGGTGTACGGGTCCTGGAAGACCATCTGGATGTTGCGGCGGACGGCCTTCAGCGCGGCGCCCGAGAGCTTGGAGATGTCCTCGCCCTTGTAGAGCACCTGGCCGGAGGTGGCCCGCTCCAGGTTCATCAGCACCTTGGCCAGGGTGGACTTGCCACAGCCCGACTCGCCGACGATGCCCAGCGTCTCACCGCGCATCAGGTCGAAGGAGATCCCGTCGACGGCCTTGACCGCGCCGACCTGCTTCTTGAAGAGGACGCCGGCGGTCAGCGGGTAGTGCTTGACCAGGTCCTTCACCTCCAGGATGGGCTCAGCCATGGAGGGTCTCCTTCCAGAGGTGGCAGGCGCTCTTGCGGCCGGCGAGCTCGGCGCCGTCCTTGTCGAGCACCTGGTGCAGCGCGGGGATCTCGCTGCGGCACAGGTCGGTGGCCCGGTCGCAGCGCGGGTTGAAGGCGCAACCGGCGGGCACCTTCAGCAGGTTGGGCGGCAGGCCCTTGATCGCGTAGAGCTCCTGGCCCTTCTGGTCCAGGCGCGGGATCGAGCGCAGCAGGCCCTCGGTGTACGGGTGCGCCGGGTTGGCGTAGAGCTCGTGCACCGGGGCGGTCTCGACGATCCGGCCCGCGTACATGACCGCGATCTTGTCCGCGACGTCGGCGACCACGCCGAGGTCGTGGGTGATCAGGATCAGGCCCATGTGGTACTCGGCCTGCAGCTCGGCGAGCAGGTCCATCACCTGGGCCTGGACGGTGACGTCCAGGGCGGTGGTGGGCTCGTCGGCGATGATCAGGTCCGGCTCCAGGGCCAGCGCCATGGCGATCATGATGCGCTGGCGCATGCCGCCGGAGAACTGGTGCGGGTAGTCGCCCACGCGCTGACGGGCGGCCGGGATGCGCACTCGGTCCATCAGCTCGATGGCCTTCTCCTTGGCCTCCTTGCGGGAGGCCCCCTGGTGCACCCGGAACATCTCGCCGAGCTGGTAGCCCACCGAGAGCACGGGGTTGAGGGAGGAGAGCGCGTCCTGGAAGATCATCGCGATCTTGCGGCCGCGGATCTTCCGGCGCTCCTCGTTGGACATCTTCAGCATGTCCTGGCCGCGGTACAGGATCTCCCCGGAGGTGACCCGGCCGGGCGGCATGTCGAGGATGCCCATGATGGTCTGCGCGGTCACGGACTTGCCGGAGCCGGACTCGCCGAGGACGGCGAGGGTCTCGCCCGCGCTGACGCTGTAGTTCACCCCGTTGACGGCCTTGGCGATGCCGTCCTTGGTCTTGAACTCGACGTGCAGGTCCCGGACTTCGAGCAGCGGGGTGCCCGGAGTGAGCCTCGGCTCGGACTGCGTCTTCTCGATGACGGTGGTCATGCTCGATCCCTCTCTCAGCGCAGCTTCGGGTCGAGGGCGTCGCGCACGGCGTCGCCCATCATGATGAAGGCCAGCACCGTGAGGCTGAGCATCCCGGCCGGGAAGAACAGCGCGAACGGGGCGGTGCGGATCACCTTCTGGGCCGAGTTGATGTCGATGCCCCAGGAGATGGTCGGGTCCTGGAGGCCGATGCCCAGGAAGCTCAGCGTGGCCTCGGTGGCGATGTAGCCGCCGAGCGCGATGGTGGCGACCACGATCACCGGGGCGATCGCGTTCGGCAGCACGTGCTTGAGCAGGATGCGGCCGGTGCCGGCGCCGAGCGCCTTGGCGGCGGTGACGTAGTCGGCCTGCTTGACGGTGATCACCGAGCCGCGCATCACGCGGGCCATCTGGGTCCAGCCGAGCACCGTGAGCGCGAAGACCACGGACCAGACGGTGCGCTCGGTGAAGGCGTTCAGCACCACCAGGCAGCCGAGCAGCAGCGGGATGCCGAAGAAGATGTCGGTCAGGCGCGACAGCAGGGTGTCGATCCAGCCGCCGAAGTACCCGGCCAGCATCCCGACGAAGCCACCGGTGATGGTGACCGCGGCGGTGACGCAGATGCCCACGATGATCGAGGCGCGGGCGCCGTACACCACGCGGGCGTAGATCGACCGGCCCTGGCCGTCGTAGCCGAACCAGTCGGCCTGGAAGAAGTGGGTGTAGTTCGGCGCGCTCAGGTAGTGGTTGCGCAGGTCGCCGGCGCGCGGGTCCACCGAGGTGAACAGGCCGGGCACCACGGTCATCACGACCAGGACCAGGATGAGCGCGGCCGAGATCAGGAAGATCGGCCGGCGGCGCAGGTCCTCCCAGGCGTCCGAGCCGAGGCTGCGGGCCTTCTCCGGCTTGGGCTCCGCGACGGTGCCCTGCTGGGCCGGGATCGCGGGGGTCTTCTTCTCGATCAGGTCAGGCATACCGAATCCTCGGGTCCAGGACCGCGTAGAGCAGGTCGACGATCAGGCTGGCGACGAGGTAGACGATCACGAGGACGACCACGAAGCCGACGACCGTCGCGCCTTCCTTCTGGTTGATCGCGCGGAAGAGCGCGTTGCCGACGCCCTTGACGTTGAAGATGCCCTCGGTGACGATCGCGCCGCCCATCAGGGCGCCCAGGTCGGTGCCCAGGAAGGTGACCACCGGGATCATCGAGTTGCGCAGCAGGTGGGTGCCGATGACCTTGCGGCGCGGCAGGCCCTTGGCGATCGCGGTCCGGATGTAGTCGGCCTTGATGTTCTCCACGATCGAGGTGCGGCTCAGCCGGGCCACGTAGGCCAGCGAGAGCGAACCCAGCACGATGGCGGGCAGCAGCAGGTCGATCCACTTGTCCGAGTTCACCGGCACGGTGGGGGTCACCCAGCCGAGCTGGGTGGCGAAGACGTTCTGGAAGATGTAGCCGAGCACCGGAACCGGGATCGAGATCAGCACCAGGGTGAAGACCAGGGTGCCCTTGTCCGCGAGCTTGCCGCGCTTGAGGCCGGCCAGCAGGCCGATCCCGACGCCGAAGACGATCTCGATGGCGAAGGCCATCAGCGCGAGCCGCACCGTCACCGGCAGCGCCTCGGAGATCACGTCGATGACCTGACGGCCCGACATGGTCTCGCCGAAGTTCCCGGTGAACAGGTCGCCCATGTAGTTCAGGTACTGCTGCCACATCGGCAGGTCGAGGCCCAAGCGGTGCTTGAAGGCCGCGAGTTGGGCCGGGTCCGGCGCCTTGTCGCCCCACATCGCGGCGACCGGGTCACCCGGGAGCACGCGGACCATGAAGAAGATCAGCGCGGTGGTCCCCAGGAAGACCGGGATCATTTGGAGCAGTCGCCTCGCGACAAAGCGCCCCATCGTGCCTCCAATTGCTGCTCTCTGACGGGGCGTCATCCCGATTTCAGAGGTTCTAGGCGTGCCGACGGCCGGTGCCGGACCGCCCTCGTGGGGTGGTCGTGGACACCGGCCGTCGTCGAGTCAGGCCAGTGTGGTGGTGGCCCTGGTTACTTCTGCTTGACCTCGACCTGGGTGAAGACCGGGTCACCGAAGGAGTCGTACTTCACGTTCTGGACGTTCTTCGAGTAACCGGCGGTCGTCTTGTAGTACCAGAGCGGGATGGCCGGCATGTCCTTGGCCAGCTCGGCCTCGGCCTTCTGGTACAGCTCGGCGGTCTTCTCGACCGTGGTCGCCTTGTCCGCCTCGGCGGCGTACTTGTCGAACTCGGCGGACGAGTAGCCCGCGTCGTTCGCGGCGGCACCGGTGCCGTAGACGTCGCGCAGGAAGTTGGCGTTCAGGGGGTAGTCCTGCACCCAGCCGGTCCGCATCATGCTCTGGACCTGCTTCTTCTTGATGATGTCGCGCGAGGTCTTGAAGTCCGGCTTCGCGTCGCCGACGCACTCCACGCCGGTGGACTGGCGGATGGAGTTGCAGACCGCGTCCACCCACTCCTTGTGCCCGCCGTCGGCGTTGTAGACCACGGTGATCTTGTTGTTCGGGACGCCGCCGCCCTCGGTCACCAGCTGCTTGGCCTTGGCCGGGTTGAAGGTGCAGGCCTCGCCGCAGGTGTTGTCCTTGTAGCCCATCGCACCGGGGGCGACCCAGCTGTTGGCCGCCTGGCGGGAGCCGTTCAGCACGGTCTTGGTGATGGTGTCGCGGTCGATCGCCATCGACAGGCCCTGGCGGACCTTGGCCTTGTCGACGCCCTTCCAGCCGTCCTGGTACATCGCGAAGGAGATGTTCTGGATGGCGCCCTGGGCCTGGTCGACCGCGCGGTCACCGAGGTCGTTCTTGTACGAGGCCAGGTTCGACGGGTCGACCTGGTCGAGCACGTCCAGGTTATCGGAGACCAGGTCCTTGTACGCGGCGTCGGCCTGCGCGTAGTTCTTGAAGACGATGCCGCCGTTCTTCGGCTTGTCGCTGCCCGCGTACTTGTCGTAGGAGGCGACGGTGACGGCCTGGTTGTGCTCCCACGAGACGAACTTGTAGGGGCCGTTGCCGACCGGCTTCTGGCCGTAGGCCGCCGGGTCGGTGAAGAACGCCTTCGGCAGCGGCGAGAAGGCCGTGTAGCCGAGCTTGTACTGGAAGTACGAGACCGGGCCGGTCAGCTTGATGGTGAAGTGGGTGTCGTCGACGACGGCCAGACCGGACATCTTGTCGGCGGTCGGGTCACCCTTCTCCGGGTGGACGGCGTCGTAGCCCTCGATGTCGGAGAACCAGTCCGAGTTGATCTGGTTGTTCTTGGTGTTGGCGGCCCAGTTCCAGGCGTCCACGAAGGAGGCCGCGGTCACCGGGGTGCCGTCGTGGAAGGTCCAGCCGGACTTCAGGGTGACGGTGTAGTTCTGCGCGTCGGTGGTCTCGATCTTGTCGGCGACCTGGTTGCGCAGCGAACCGTTGGTGGGGTCGTAGTCCACCAGGCCCTTGAACAGGGTCTTGATGATGCGACCGCCACCGACCTCCATGGCATTGGCCGGCTGGAGCGGGTTCTGCGGCTCGGAGCTCTGGTAGCTGAACGTCCCGGCCGCGTTGGCCGCTCCGCCCTCGCTCGACGACGAACCGCTACCGCAGGCGGTGGCCGCGAGGGCGACCGCGACGGCTGCGACGACCCACTTGGCCTGGCTGGCACCGCGCATGGGTGTGCCTCCTGAATCCGTGTTGCATACGTGGAGCGCACCGCAGGGGGACTGGCCGGCGTCATCGCCGTTGGCCAGGCGGTGCTTTCCTCGCTCAGGCTTCGGCGCGCACCCCTGCGCGAAACCCTGGACCCGAGCTCGACTGGCTCCACTATCCGTCACGCAGGGATACGAACTACGCCATTACCGATCTCAATTTGGTCACATGAAATCTCGGTAAACGGACATTCCAGACATACCCAGACAGGTACTAAACGGACAGTTGCCATGAATGACGGTTCGTCACGTCCGATTAACGAACACCTCCCCCCTCCGGCGACTACGCGCGTTGACGACTCACCGTCACAGAAACGGACCGGCCGGCGCCCCGTGCGGGGCGCCGGCCGGTCCGGTGTTACGGGGTGGTTCAGGCCTTCTTGGCCCGCGAGGCGGTGCGGCCGCGCTCCTTGGCGTCCAGGACGACCTTGCGGATGCGCACGGTCTCCGGGGTGACCTCGATGCACTCGTCCTCGCGGCAGAACTCCAGGCTCTGCTCCAGCGAGAGCTTGCGCGGCGGGACGATCGACTCGGCCACGTCCGCGTTCGAGGAACGCATGTTGGTGAGCTTCTTCTCCTTGGTGATGTTCACGTCCATGTCGTCGGCGCGCGAGTTCTCGCCGACGATCATGCCCTCGTACACCTCGGTGCCGGGGTCGGTGAACAGCACGCCGCGCTCCTGCAGGTTGGTCATCGCGAAGGCGGTGACCACACCGGAGCGGTCGGCCACCAGCGAACCGTTGTTACGGGTCGTCAGGTTGCCGAACCACGGCTCGTGGCCCTCGTGGATCGAGTGCGCGATGCCGGTGCCGCGGGTGTTGGTGAGGAACTCGGTGCGGAAGCCGATCAGGCCGCGGGACGGCACCACGAACTCCATCCGGACCCAGCCCGAGCCGTGGTTGGACATGTTGTCCATCCGGCCCTTGCGGACGCCCATCAGCTGGGTGACGGCACCCATGTGCTCCTCTGGCACGTCCACCGTGAGGCGCTCGACCGGCTCGTGGGTCTTGCCGTTGACCTCCTTGGTGACGACCTGGGGCTTGCCGACGGTCAGCTCGAAGCCTTCCCGGCGCATGGTCTCGATCAGGATGGCCAGCGCCAGCTCACCGCGGCCCTGCACCTCCCAGGCGTCCGGACGCTCGGTCTCCAGCACGCGGAGCGAGACGTTACCGATCAGCTCGCGGTCCAGGCGGTCCTTCACCTGACGGGCGGTGACCTTGCGGTCGACCTTGCCGGCGCCGGCCTTGGCGTCGGCGCCCTTGCCGGAGCCGCCCTTGCCGACCAGCGGCGAGGTGTTGGTGCCGATGGTCATCGAGATGGCGGGCTCGTCGACCGTGATCAGCGGCAGCGCGATCGGGTTCTCCGGGTCGGCCAGGGTCTCGCCGATCATGATCTCGGAGATGCCCGAGACGGCGCAGATGTCACCGGGGCCGGCCACCTCGGCCGGCTTGCGGGTGAGCGCCTCGGTCATCAGCAGCTCGGTGATGCGGACGCTGGAGATGGAGCCGTCGCGCTTGATCCAGGCCACGGTCTGGCCCTTGCGCAGCTCGCCCTGCTCGACGCGGAGCAGCGCGATGCGGCCGAGGAAGTTGTCGGCGTCCAGGTTGGTGACGTGGGCCTGGAGCGGGGCGTCCTCGTCGTAGGTCGGGGCCGGGACGTGCTCCAGCAGGGTGGAGAAGAACGGCTCCAGGTTCTCGGAGTCGGCCGGCACGGTGCCGTTCTCCGGCTTGGTCAGCGAGGCGACGCCGTCACGGGCACAGGCGTAGACGATCGGGAACTCGATCTGGTCCTCGTCCGCGTCCAGGTCCAGGAACAGGTCGTAGGTCTCGTTGATGACCTCGTCGATCCGGGCGTCCGGGCGGTCGGTCTTGTTGATGCAGAGGATGACGGGCAGCCGCGCGGTGAGCGCCTTGCGGAGCACGAAGCGGGTCTGCGGCAGCGGGCCCTCGGAGGCGTCGACCAGCAGCACGACGGCGTCGACCATGGACAGGCCGCGCTCGACCTCGCCACCGAAGTCGGCGTGGCCGGGGGTGTCGATGATGTTGATGGTGATCGGGGCCCCGCCGTCCTTGGGGTGGTACTTGACGGCGGTGTTCTTCGCGAGAATGGTGATGCCCTTCTCGCGCTCGAGGTCGTTCGAGTCCATCATCCGGTCGTCCAGCTGCTGGTGGGCGGCGAAGGCACCGGCCTGCTTCAGCATGGCGTCGACGAGGGTGGTCTTCCCGTGGTCGACGTGGGCGACGATGGCAACGTTGCGGATGTCATTACGCGTGGGCATGCTGAGCGGATTCTCCCGGAATCGTGGGTTGCGGCGCCCGGCTGCGTCAGACCCCGCCTGCTACTACCGGTCCACCCGCCGGGGCACGACATGCCACGGCTTCCTCCTATGGTACGTGGAACCCCGCAGCGAGGCCGAAACGGGCAGGCCCGTACGGGCCCGGTCCCGGATCGGCCGCCGTTCTTCCCCTGCCGTTGGCGTGCTGTTCAACGTGGTCGGGCGAGCGATCACCGGCTCGCTCGGGCACCCGCCGGTCCGGAGCCGCGCCACCGGTCCGGAGCCGTCCACCCGGGCCGAGGTCGCCGCCGAGCGGGCCCGGGGGCCTGCGGTGGAGCGCCGGGGCGTGGCGGCGTGTCAGAGGGCCAGCTCGAACCAGACGATCTTGCCCTTGGGGGTGCGGCGGCTGCCCCAGCGTTCGGCCAGCAGGCTGACCAGCTGGAGGCCGCGGCCGCCCTCGTCGGTCTCCTGGGCGCGGCGCTGGCGGGGCTGGGCGTAGCCGTCGTCCCAGACCTCGCAGACCACGGTGCGGTCGCGCAGCAGCCGGAGCCGGATCTCGCCGTGGCCGTGCCGCAGCGCGTTGGTGACCAGCTCGCTGACCAGCAGCTCGGTGGTGTCCACCAGCTCGTCCAGACCGCGCACCAGCAGCCAGGAGCAGGCGAGCTCGCGGGCCTTGCCGACGGAGGTGAGCTCGGCGGGGAGCCTCCAGTCGCCCACCGAGTCCTCGGGGAGCGCCTGGACCTTGGCCATCAACAGCGCGATGTCGTCCTCGCCGTGATGGGGGATCAGCTCGTCCAGCACCTCGTCGCAGAGCCGCTCCAGCTCGCGGGAGCCGCCGTTGAGGGCCGTCCGGAAGGCCCGCAGGCCCTCGTCCAGCTGGTGCTTGCGGGACTCCACCAGGCCGTCGGTGTAGAGGCCGAGCACGGCGCCGTCCGGCAGCGTGACCTCGACCTCCTCGAAGGGCTCGCCGCCGACGCCGAGCGGCAGGCCGGGCGGCACCTCCAGCATCCGGGCCGGCTCGTCGGGGGCGAGCAGCACCGGCGGCAGGTGGCCCGCGTTGGCGAAGACGCAGCGCTGCTTGACGGCGTCGTAGACCGCGTAGACGCAGGTGGCGAGGTAGACCTCGACCTCCTCGCCGGGCACGGTGGGCTCGCCGCCGAGGCCGCGGGCGATCTCGTCCAGGGCGGAGAGCACCTCGGCCGGGTCGAGGTCGAGCATGGCCAGGGTGCGGACGGCGGTGCGGAGTTGGCCCATCGCGACGGCGGCCCGCAGGCCGCGGCCCATCACGTCGCCGATCACCAGCGCGGTGCGGCTGCCGGGCAGCGGGATGACGTCGAACCAGTCGCCGCCGACCTCGGTGTTGTTGTTGCTGGGCAGGTAGCGGCGGGCGATCTCCAGGCCGCTGGCGGCCGGCTTGCCCGGGGGTAGCAGGCTGCGCTGGAGGATCAGCGCGCGCTCGTGCTCGCGGCGGTAGAGCCGGGCGTTGTCGACGCAGACGGCGGCGCGGGCGACCAGCTCCTCGGCGATCGCCACGTCCCGGGCGTCGAAGGGCTCGCTGCCGATCGCGCGGGAGAGCTGGACCAGGCCGAGCACCTGGTCACGGGCGACCAGCGGGACCACCAGGGTGGAGCGCAGCAGCGGGTCCGGGCCGGGCTGCGGGACGACGCTGCGGCCGGTGCGCAGGGCCCGGGCGTGCGGGGAGCGGCGGGGGTAACAGAGCGAGCCGCCGGCCTCGGCGACCGGGACGGCGCCCTCGGCGCCCAGCACGCTGGAGGCGCCGCCGACCACGCTGGAGACGGCCACCCGGCGCAGCTCGCCGGAGCCGTCCGAGGCGCCGGGCCCGGCGGTCGGGCCGGAGTCGCCGGAGAGCAGGGCGGTGTACAGGTCGACGGTGGCCAGGTCGCAGAACTGCGGGACGATCACGTCCAGCAGCTCCTTGGCGGTGGTCTCCAGGTCGAGGGTGGAGCCGATGTGGGTGGAGGCCTCGTTGAGCAGCGCCAGGCTGCGGCGCACTCCGGCGGCCTCCCGCTCGGCGATGTGACGGCTCGTCACGTCCAGCACCTGGCCGGCCACGCCCATCGGGTGGCCGTTGGCACCGTTCAGCCGGTAGAGCGAGATGGCCCAGCGGCGGCCGCCGTCCCGGGACTGCACGGTGGCGGTGCGCGGGACCGCGCCGGTGAACCGCAGGTCGACGATGGGCCCGCCGCCGCCGAGCACCTTGCGCAGGGCGACCATCAGCCGGTCGGCCTCGCCGGGCAGGAAGAGGTCGTACGGGGAGAGGCCGGGCAGCTCGCAGGCGGGCAGGCCCACGGCGGTGGCGAAGGCCTGGTTGACCCGCTGGAGGCGCAGCTCGTTGTCGAAGAGGAAGAAGCCGGTCGGGGTCTGCCCGAAGACCGCCTCGGAGGCGGCCAGGTCGGTCTCGATCCGGCGCAGCCGGCCGAGGTCCACGGCCAGGCAGGTGGCGCCGCCGGGGGTGCCGCTGTCCGGCATCACGTAGAGCTCGGCCAGGCCCTCGGCGCCGGTGGCGTCCTTGTACGGGGCGGTGCCGACCCACTCCTCGCCGGAGAGGATGGCCTCCATCCGGGCCCGGCCGCGCTGCCAGAGCTCACGGGGCATCAGGGTGGTGACCGGGTCGGTGCCGACCGCCTCCTCGGCGGGGACGCCGAAGAACTCGGCCGCGCGGCCGCTCCACTGGGTGATCCGGCCGTCCGGGCCGATCGCGAAGGTGGCGACCCGGATGTAGTCGTAGATCGAACCGGCCTTGCCCTGGACGTCCCAGTCGTCGGCCGGGCGGCCGCCCAGCGAGGGACCCGCGTGCACGCCGCTTCTCGGACCGGCGACGCCCGCCGCACCGCTGCCCGCACCACCGCTCGGCTGACCGGGCACGGCCGCATGGCCGCTGCCGCTCGACGTCTTCCACGCCGGGATGCTGTTCAACGGTCCGATCCCCTCCAACCCGCGCCCATCCGGATGTCGAGAACACCGAGTATTCATCATCCGGGGGCGGGCGCACACGCCCCCAACATCACAAAACGGCTCAGCCTTCCGCTTCCCCGTCCCCCTTACCCGGGAGCGCCTGTTCGAACCGCCCCGGGAGCGGGTCTCCTCCGGCCCGCTCCACCGCGATCACCTGCGACGATGCCCGGTCGCCGGATCCGGTCAGCCGAGGTGGTCGTCCATGGGGTCGAGCTCGAACCAGACGACCTTCCCCATGCCCTCGGCGCGCGCGCCCCAGCGCAGAGCGAGACGGCGTACCAACTCCAGGCCGCGGCCGCCCTCGTCGGCCTCGGCGGCGTGCCGCTCGCGGGGCGGATCGGGCAGCGGGTCGGAGATCTCCACCAGCAGGGTGTCGCCGAGCGTGAGCCGGACCCCGATCGGCGCCGAGGCGTACCGGACCGAGTTGGTGACCAGTTCGCTGACCAGCAACTCGGCGGTGTCGGTGAGGTGTTCCACCCCCCAGTCGGTCAGCGCGCCACGGACCAGCCGGCGGGCCCGGGAGACGGCGGTGGGCTCCGCGGGGAGGGTCCAGCCCGCGGTGGGGGTGCCGGACTGACCCCGGCTCAGCCGCGCCACCAGCAGCGCCACGTCGTCCGGCTCCCGGCCCTGCTCCATGGTGTCGAGCACCGCCTCACAGGCCTGCTGGATCGACGGGTAGGGCTGTTCCAGCACGGTCAGCAGCCGGCCGAGGCCGACGTCCAGGTCCTTGTCCCGGGACTCCACCAGACCGTCGGTGCACAGCGCCAGCAGGCTGCCCTCGGGGATGTCCAGCTCGATCGACTCGAAGGGCACCCCGCCCACCCCGAGCGGGGCGCCGGAGGGCAGGTCGAGCACCTGGCCGACGCCGCCGAGCAGCGGGCCGCCCGTGCGGACCGGCTCCTCGCCGGGCTCCTTGGGCACCACCAGCACCGGCGGGATGTGCCCGGCCTTGGCCGCCACCAGTCGCCGGGTGGCCGGGTCGAAGACCGCGTACACGCAGGTGGCGAGCAGCGCCTCGTCCGGGCCCTGGGCCAGGTCGTCGGCCAGCTCGTGGACGTGCCGCAGCAGGATCTCCGGCGGCAGGTCGAGCCCGGCCAGGGTGCGGACCGCGGTGCGCAGCCGGCCCATCGTGGCGGCGGCCCGCAGGCCGTGGCCCATCACGTCGCCGACCACCAGCGCGGTGCGGCCGTCGGGCAGCGGGATGACGTCGAACCAGTCGCCGCCGACCTCGGTGCCGCTGCTGCCGGGCACGTAGCGGTAGGCCACCTCGACCCCGGCGGGCTGCGGCACCTGCTGGGGCAGCAGGGTGCGCTGCAGGGTCAGCGCGGCGGTCCGCTCGCGGGCGTACAGCCGGGCGTTGTCCAGCGAGCTGCCGGCCCGGTCGGCGAGCTCCACGGTGAAGGCCAGGTCGTCCCGGTCGAAGCCCTCGCGGTAGCCGGCCCGGCTCACCGCGAGCAGGCCGATCACGATGCCGCGGGCGCGCAGCGGGACCACCAGCCGGGAGTGCACGCCGAGGTCGTGGGCGGCCTGCACCTTGGGGTCGCCCGGGTAGGTGAGGTCGCTCAACTCCTCCGGGTTGGAGAGGAGTTCGGGCACACCGGTGCGGAGCACCCGGCCGAAGGCGGAGTCCTCGGCGAAGGTGATCCGGGCTCCCCGGCGGAGCATCACCTCCACTTCGGAGGAGTCCTGCACGGCGGCGGTGCCGAGCTGGAGCAGCGAGGTGCGTCGGTCGTGGCCGTGCCGGGGCAGGTCGTCGCCGTGGGCCACCGCCTGCAGCAGGATCACCGCCGCGTAGTCCGCCAGCCGGGGCACCACCGCGGTGGCCAGCTCCTGGGCGATCCGGCCGGCGTCCAGCAGGTCGCCGACCCGGGAGCCGAACTCGTTCAGCAGCGAGAGCCGGCGGCGGGCGTGCTCCACCTTGGCCACCGCGCGGTACCGCTCGGTCACGTCCATCACGGTGCCGGAGATGCCCAGCACCCGGCCGGCCCGGTCGGTCATCCGGCTGTAGGAGATCGAGCGGAAGCCCGAACGGGCCGTCACCGGCGAGGCCAGCGTGACGTCCACCACCGGCTCGCCGGTGGCCAGCACCTGGCGCTGGATCGCGGTGATCTCGTCCGCCGCCCGCTCGGGCAGCGTCTCGCCGGTGGTGCGGCCGACGTGCTCCTCGGGCGGCAGGCCGTTCATCTCGGCCATGGTCCGGTTGACCGCGGTGTAGCGCAGCTCGGTGTCCAGGATCACGATGCCCAGCGGGGACTGCTCGAACAGCGCGTCCCGGACCGCCAGGTCGTGCTCCACCGCCTGGAGGGTGGCCGCCTCGGCCAGCGCCACCTGGAGGAACGGGGTGCCGTCGCCGTCCACCAGCAGGGAGATCCGCGCCTCCACCGGGACTTCGCCGTCGTCCCGGTGGCGCAGCTGGGTCCAGCCGTGCCAGCGGCCGGTGCGCAGGGTCTCCTGGATCGCCGCCTTCACCCGGAGGACCAGGTCCTGATCCTCCATCAACTCCTCGATCCTCCGGCCCACCAGCAGCTCGCTCGGCCAGCCGAGCAGCTCCTCGGCGGCCGGGCTCCACAGCACCACCCGGCCCGCGGTGTCCAGGATCGCGATGGCCACCTTCACCACGTCGAAGAGGCTGCCCTCGGGGCGCTCGCCGACCCGGGGCCGCCGGTCGGTGCCGGGCCCGCCCGGGTACGGGGCGCTCGGCGCGCCGCGGACGCCGCCCAGTCGGGGGTCGGCCGGGGCCGACGGGGGCTGGAGGAGGTGCTGCGGCCGGTCCGCCGCGGAGCGCTTGGGCGTCAGACGGCGGAGCCGGGCCCGGGCCGAGGCACTGCCGATGCTCCGGGGGCGCGGGGAGCCGCTCAGCCCGCGCCGTGCGGCGCCGTCAGCCGACGGCTGCTCGCCCTCGCCGAATCCCGTGCTCGACACCGACCGCCTCACCTATGGTGACGAATACCGCCGAAAAGTGACATACCCATCAGAACGCCCAGGCTACCCCGGGGAGCGAGGCGGCTTGTCCGATTGGCCTACCTGGCCCAACGGACGGGTCGTCAGGCGGTACCGGTACGGGGGCGGGGTGTGTCAGGTCGGCGGTGCGGCCGGCCACGCTGACCCGCCCTCAGGCCAGCAGGGCGGCCGGGGCGGGACGGGGCAGGGCGGGACGGGGCAGGGCGGGGCGGGCGGCCATCAGGCCAGCAGGGCGGCGAGGTGGGGCAGCACCTCGCGGTCGTGCTCCAGCCAGGTGACCTGGTCCAGCTCGGCCGGGCCGAGCCAGCGCAGCTCGTCGTGGTCCTCCAGCGGGCGGGGCTCACCCTCGATCAGCTCGGCGGTCCACAGGCGCAGTTCGAGCCCGGGGCGCACCTGCCACCTGCCGGGCAGCCGGCCGAGGGCGCGGGCCTCGACGCCCAGCTCCTCGCGCAGCTCGCGCTCCAGCGCCTGCTCCTCGGTCTCCCCCGCCTCGACCTTCCCACCGGGGAACTCCCAGTAGCCCGCGACCGCCGCGGGCGCGCTGCGCCGGGCGGCCAGCACCCGCCCGCGGTGGACGAGGGCCCCGCCGACGACGATCCGGATGTCCATGGGCTTCTCCATGGGCACCGACCCTACTGACCGTCCGGCTCGACCCAGTACAGCTGCTTGTGCCCCCGGGCCTCGAACTCCTCCGCCAGCGCCTCGGCCTCCGGCCGGGTCAGTCCCTTGGCGACCAGGGCCCGGTTGCCGTTGTCGTCCTGCCGCATCACCCGGTGCGTACCGCCACCCGCGCCCTCGCTCCCCATGGGCCTCACCCTAACGAGCGCCGCGCGGGCGGCACCACGGGCGGGTGGTGGGGCGTGGGCGGTGGGCGTGGGCGGTGGGCGGCTGACGTCGGGCGGGCGCCCCGGTCCGGTGGGGGGCGGACCGGGGCGTGGTGCTCCGCGAACGCTACGAGCCGACTGCTACCGGTGGGTACGGCGGCGGTTAACGGGAGGTAAGCGGTACGGGCTGAGCGGGCGTCAGCCGGACCACGGGCTCCCCTCGCGCCGCTCCCGCCCCGGCCGCCCCACCCCCGCAGGGACCAAGGTCTGGCCGGGTGCGGGCCCTGCGCCTCTGCTCCGACGGCCGGGGGCTCACTAGCGTCACAGGCACGGAGGCCCGCTCCCCCGGGCCTCCGGCCAGAGAGGAGCGCCCCATGCCCGCACCCGTTGTCCCCGCCGACGCGCCCGCCGAAGCACTCGCCGACGTGCCCGCTGGCGGGCCCACCGGCGGGGCAGCCGACGTGCCCGCCGGGCCGGCCCGCGGCCGGATGCCGCGCCGCCGCCGGGTGCTGGCCGGCTCGTTCGCCGCCGGGCTGCTCGCCGTCAGTCTGGCCGGGTGCGGCGGGGCCGCCGAGGGGCAGTCGTCCTCGGTCGCCGGCGAGCGGACCACCGTCCAGCCGAAGGCGCTGCCCGCCGCCGAGGCGACCACGCTCTCCCAACTCCCGGCCCGGCTCGGGGCGGACGGCACCACGGTGGTGGTCGGCGACCCGGACGCCCGGCACACCGTGCAGGTCTACGCCGACTTCCGCTGCCCCTACTGCGCGAAGTTCGAGGCGGCGGCGGGCGAGCTGCTGGCCTCGGCCGCGGCCAAGGGCGAGCTGCGGATCGAGTACACCCTGGCCTCCTTCCTGGACGGCAAGCTCGGCGGCGAGGGCTCGGTGAAGGCGGTGAACGCCGCCCGGGCCGCGCTGGAGGCCGGGAAGTTCCCGGAGTACCACGCCGCGCTGTTCGCCAACCAGGCGGCCGAGGAGCGGACCGACGTCTTCACCGACCGGTTCCTGCTCGAACTCGCCTCCGGTGTCCCGGGGTTGCGCAGCGACACCTTCGACCGGGCGGTGGAGGGCATGGCCCACCGGAGCTGGGCCTCGGCCGCCGAGCACGCCTTCGAGCAGTCCGGGGTCGGCAGCACGCCGACCGTGGTGGTGGACGGGCAGCGGATCACCGACGGCTCCCGCTACGACCGGGCGGCCTTCGCCGAGGTGCTGGAGCGGGCCGGCGTCCAGCTCTGACCCTCCGGCGCCACCTCGCCCTACCTCTCCTTGCGGGCCAGCAGTTCCCCGTGCAGCACCGCGAACCAGCCGTCCGGCTCGGCCGCCCAGCGACGCCAGCCCTCGGCGATCCGCGCCAGGTCCTCCGCACTCGCGAACCCCCGCCCGACCGCCGTCGCGGCGGTGGCGGACCCCTCGGTGCGCTCCGCCCAGGTGCCGCCCCACCACTCGCGCCGCTCCGGAGTGGCGAAGGTCCAGGTCGCGGTGGAGGCGGCCAGCTCGGTGAAGCCGGCCTCCCGGGCCCAGGCGGTCAGCCGGCGGCCCGCGTCCGGCTCGCCGCCGTTGGCCCGGGCGATCCGCCGATAGAGCGCCAACCACTCGTCCAGCTCGGGCAGTTCGGGGTACCAGGCCATCGCCGCGTAGTCCGCGTCCCGGACCGCCACCACCCCGCCCGGCGCCGTCACCCGGCGCAGCTCGCGCAGCACCGCCACCGGGTCGGCCACGTGCTGCAGCACCTGGTGCGCGTGCACCACGTCGAACTCCCCGTCCGCGTACGGCAGTCGGTGCGCGTCGGCGGTCTCGAAGACGATGTTGCCCAGCCCCTGCTCCGCCGCGTGGGCGGCCGCCTCGGCCAGCACCTGCGGCTCACGGTCCACCGCCACCACCCGACCCTCGGGGCCGACCAGCCGGGCCAGGTCCGCGGTGATCGTCCCGGGACCGCACCCGATGTCCAACAGCCTCTGGCCGGGCCGGAGTTCGGGCAGCAGGTAGGCCGCCGAATCGGCGGCCGTGCGGGAGCGGTGCGAGCGCAGCACCGACTCCTGATGGCCGTGGGTGTAGGCGTTCTGACGGTCACTCACGGGAGGTCCCCCTCGACTCCGGGCGACCGGTCAGCCGCCGTGGCGAGCGTACGACACCGTCTCGCCCTCCGAGAAGTTCTTTCTCTCATCCTGAGACAGGCCTCGTAAGCCCTGGCCCCTGGCAGGCGATTTCGCGAGAATCGGAGCCATGGGAAAGACATACGAACGCATCGACGGCCGCCTGCGGAAGTTCATCGAGGCCCAGCCGGTCTTCTTCACGGCCACCGCCCCGCTCGCGGCCGACGGGCACGTCAACCTCTCCCCCAAGGGCCGCTCCGGCACCCTGGCCATCATCGACGAACTCACCCTGGCCTACCTGGACTTCGGCGGCTCCACCGCCGAGACCATCGCCCATCTGCGGGAGAACGGCCGGATCACCCTGATGTGGTGCGCCTTCGACGGCCCGCCCACCGTGGTGCGGGTGCACGGCCGGGGCGAGCCGGTCTTCCGCGACGACCCGCGCTTCGCCGAACTGCTCGGCCACTTCCCGCCGGAGGCCGACGGCAGCGCGCTGCGCGCGATCGTCCTGGTGCACGCCACCCGGGTCAGCGACTCCTGCGGCTTCGCCGTCCCGCTGATGGACTTCCGCGAGGACCGCGCGCTGCACGCCCAGTACTTCGACCGCAAGACGGACGAGGAGTTCGCGGTCTACTGCGAGGGCAAGCCCTACGTGCCGGTCAGCGTGGACGGGCTGCCCGCCCTCCCGATGCCGCTGCCGCCCCGGCCGTGAACCCTTCGCCGCCCGGGCCTCCCCGGGCGGCGCCCCGCTCCGCCCCTCATCCGATCTCGAGCACCAGGCCGCCGTCCGCCGCCGCGACCACCCGGACCTGCTCCAGGGTGTCCACGTGCACCGTCGGCCCGAAGGCGGCCGCGCGCGGGCCCACGCCGACCACCCGCATCCCGGCCGCCTTCCCCGCCTGGACGCCGGCCTCCGAATCCTCGAACACCACGCAGTCCGCCGGGTCGACCCCGAGCCCGGCCGCCCCCTTCAGGAAGCCCTCCGGGTCCGGCTTGCTGGCCCCCACCGACTCGGCCGTCACCATCAGCTCCGGCAGCGGCAGCCCCGCCGCACCCATCCTGGCCCGGGCCAGCACCTCGTCCGCCGAGGTCACCAGCGCGTGCGGCCGCCCCGCCAGCGCGGCCAGGAAGACCGCCGCCCCCGGCACCTCCACCACGCCGTCGACGTCCGCGGTCTCCTCGGCCAGCATCCGCCGGTTGTCCGCGAGGTTCTCCTCCATCGGGCGCTCCGGCAGCAGGATCGACATCGACAGGTGCCCCTGCCGGCCGTGCACCACGCTCATCGCGTGGTCACCGTCGATGCCGTGCTCCGCCGCCCAGCGACGCCAGCAACGCTCGACCGCCGCCTCGGAGTTGACCAGCGTGCCGTCCATGTCGAGCAGCAGGGCGCGGGCGGGCAGGGTCACGGGCATCGGAAACTCCTCCGAACGGGTGTACGTACCCCCAGGCTACAAAACCCGGGCATACGACCACACATCCCCCGTCCTCACCCCAACAGGTGCGCGTTCACCGCCCGCGCCTCCGCCGCCAGCTCCGGCAGCTCCACCACCTCGACGCCCGCCGCCTCCAGCAGCGCCGTCCCCTGACACGCCGTCACGAACAGGTCCGGCTCCCGCCAGGCCACCACCACCCGCGGCACCCCCGCCGCCACGATCAGCTCCGCACAGGTCCGCGGCCGCGAGGCCCGCTCCCCGCACGGCTCCAAGGAGCTGTACACCGTCGCCCCGCGCAGCCGCTCGTCCCCCACCGCCAACTTCGCCAGCGCCGCCTCCTCCGCATGGTCGTGCGGCGCCGTCTCCCGGCTGTACCCCTCCGCCAGCACCTCGCCGTCCGCACCGACGATCACCGCCCCCACCGAGAACGCGGTCTCCGACGGCGGACACTTCCGCGACAACTCCACCGCCCGCGCCAGCCACTCCAGATCCGTCTTCACCCTGTTGCCTCCTCCACCGCGCGCACCCCGCCGGCACCGCGCGGCTCACCGTACGTCACCCCGGCTCACCGGTCGTTCCACTCGCAGGCGACACCGTCCGCGTCCCCGTCCAGCCCCGGCCGGTAGCCGGGCTGCCCGGCCAGGAACGGCCCGGCCCCTGCCCGCTCCGCCTCGGCACAGCTGCGCCAGTACCGGACCGCCGCCCACCCACCGGTCTGCCGCACCTCCGCACCGGTGATCACTCCGTCCCGGACGATGTAGGTGCCCTCGAAGAGCTTTGCGGTCCCGTCCGTCTGGAACGCCACCAGGCTCATCGCGACCGTCGAGCCGTTGCTGGACAGCACTGTCAGGTCGTCCGCCAGCAGGCCGTCGAAGGCCGCCACGAATGCCGGGTAGCTCCGGGCCAGGTTGCGACCGCCCAGCTCCCAGGCGGTCTGCCAGTCCCGGGCGTTGATCGCCGCGTAGTACCGCTCCACCACGGCCCGCGCCGACGGCCCGACGGCGGTCGGCGACGCGACGGTCCTGGCGGTGCTGCCCGCCCTGGCACTCGCGCTCACAGTCGCGGTGGCGGTGGCGGTGGCGGTGGCGGTGGCGGTGGCGGTCACCAGTTCGGTGGCCGTCGCCGTGACGGTGGGCCGCTCGGTCACCGTCACCACCTCCGTGGGAGCGGTCGTCGCTGACCGGGAGGCCGAGGTCCTGCCACCGGCCACGGACTGCCCCTCGGGTGAGGATCCGTCACAGGCAGCCAGCCCGATCCCCAGGGCCAGCACCGCGACTGCCATCAACGGACGCCGACGCATCACGCCCTCCGAGCCGCCCACGCGCCGACCGCCGGCCGGTCCGACGGACCGTGGCGGGCTTCCACCGCCCATCGTCCTCCGCCACACCGAGTCCGGCACGGGCGCTCCGAACCGTGCGCCGTGCACCGACACCCACCGGCCCTTCGGTCCGTGCACGCGCGACCGCGGCGAGGTTGGCCGCCCGCCAGTGCGCGAGGCCGTTGTGTACACATGGGACACTCGGTACGCTTGGGCGCATGACGCAGCCACTGCCCATAGAGTCCATCCGCGACGTGCGCGCGCATCTGGCCGAGGTCGTGGAGCGCGCGGACCGGGACGACGTGCCCACCGTGATCACGCGCCGCGGCAAGGAAGTCGCCGCCGTCGTCTCCATCGAGGTGCTGCGCAAGTACCAGGAGTGGGAGGAGCGCGAGATCAACCGGATCATCGACGAGCGCATGGCCAACCCCGCACCCGGTATCCCGCTCGAGGACGTCATGAGGGAGACCCTGGCGCGCGGTGAGTGAGTACCGAACCGTCTTCCGCCCCGAAGCCCAGGCCGAGCTCCGGAAGATCCCCCGCGACGTGGCCCTGCGCATCCTGGCCAAGCTGACCGAGCTCGAATCCGACCCGTTCGGCTTCAACACCACCGCCCTGGTGTCCCGGCCCGACCGTCGCCGCCTGCGAGTCGGCGACTACCGCGTCGTCTACACGGTCGACAACGGGGAACTGGTCGTCTGGGTGGTTCACGTGGGGCGCCGGTCCACCGTCTACGGAACCTGATCGCCGCTGACCCCGCGTCAGAACGTCCACGACGACGAAGGGGCCGGGCTCCACCGAGCCCGGCCCCTTCTCGACACCACGTTGGACTAGACGTTGAAGCGGAACTCCACGACGTCGCCGTCCTGCATGACGTACTCCTTGCCCTCGATGCGGGCCTTGCCCTTGGCGCGGGCCTCGGCGATGGAGCCGGTCTCGACCAGGTCGTGGAAGGAGATGACCTCGGCCTTGATGAAGCCCTTCTGGAAGTCGGTGTGGATGACACCGGCGGCCTCGGGGGCGGTGGCGCCCTTCTTGATGGTCCAGGCCCGGGTCTCCTTGGGGCCGGCCGTCAGGTAGGTCTGCAGGCCGAGGGTGTCGAAGCCGACGCGGCCGAGGGTGGCCAGGCCGGGCTCCTCCTGGCCCATGGACTGGAGGAGCTCGAGGGCCTCGGCGTCGTCGAGCTCGATCAGCTCGGACTCGATCTTGGCGTTGAGGAAGATGGCCTCGGCGGGGGCGACCAGGGCGCGCTGGGCGTCCTTGAAGTCCTCGTCGGCCAGCTCGTCCTCGTCCACGTTGAAGACGTAGAGGAAGGGCTTGGCGGTGAGGAGGTGGAGCTCGCGCACCAGGGAGATGTCGAAGCCGGCCTCGAAGAGGGTCTTGCCGGTCTCCAGGATGGCCTGGGCCTCCTTGGCCGCGGCGAGGACGGCCACGGTGTCCTTCTTGAGGCGGGCCTCCTTCTCCAGGCGGGGGAGGACCTTCTCGATCGACTGGAGGTCGGCGAGGATCAGCTCGGTGTTGATGGTCTCGATGTCGTCCTTGGGCGAGACCTTGCCGTCGACGTGGACGACGTCCGGGTCGCTGAACGCCCTGATGACCTGGCAGATGGCGTCCGACTCGCGGATGTTGGCGAGGAACTTGTTGCCCAGGCCCTCGCCCTCGCTGGCGCCGCGCACGATGCCGGCGATGTCGACGAAGTCGACGGTGGCCGGGAGGATCTTCTGGGAGCCGAAGATCTCGGCCAGCTTCTGCAGGCGCGGGTCCGGGACGCCGACGACGCCGACGTTGGGCTCGATGGTGGCGAACGGGTAGTTGGCCGCCAGCACGTCGTTCTTGGTCAGGGCGTTGAACAGGGTCGACTTGCCGACGTTCGGCAGGCCGACGATTCCGATCGTGAGCGACATGAAGCGATGTCCCGGGGCTTGGAGGGCGTGGAGCGGACCGGACGGGCCGGACCGATCCCCCAGTCTACGGGCCCGTGGGAGGGGGACCTCAGGCCGAGGGGGCGGGCTCCAGGAACTCCAGGCGGTTGCCGAAGGGGTCGGCGGAGTGGAAGCGGCGGTAGCCGGGGAAGTTGTCGTCCCAGGTCACGGGGTGGCCGTGCTCGGCGAGGCGGGCGGCGAGGGCGTCCAGGTTGGTGATCAGGAAGCCGGGGTGGGCCTTGGGCGAGGCCTGGTGCTCGCCGACCGCGCCGAGGTGGACCTCCACCCCGCCGCCGCCGAACCAGCAGCCGCCGCGGGCCGCCAGGACCGGGGGCTTGGGCAGCTCGGTCAGTCCGAGCACCCCGCCCCAGAAGGCGCGGCAGGTCTCCTCGGAGCCCTTCGGCACGTCCAGCTGGACGTGGTGCAGACGGGCGAACCCGAACTCGGTCATGCTGCCTCCCCGTTGGGCAACGAACGATCACGAACGGCCCGCACACTACTCCGTTCGGGGACACGGTGGGAGGTCGCCGCGCCATTACACACTGTGGCGATGATCCGACCGTACGTTGGGCGGGTGGAGCAGAGCATCCGAACCCAGCCGCCAGGGCCCAGACGCCGACCGCCGAGCGGTCCGGGCGGGGCCGCCGTACCGGGACCCTCCGGTTCCCCCGAGTCGAGGGGCGGTGGGACGAGGGGCACCGGGCCCCGGAGCGGCGGGCCGCTCCGGCTGCCGCTGCGGCTGGCCGCCCGGGCGCGGGGCGGAGGTGGCAACGGCAGCGGGGCCAACGGCGGGAGGAGCGGACCGCCGGCCCGGCTGACCGCCGTCGGGACGGGGTTGCTGGCCCTGGTCGGGACCTTGGTGGCGGCCGGGGCGGACCGGCTGGTGTTCGGCGGGCTCGGGGTGCTGTTCGGGCTCGGCTACGTCGCGGTGTGCTTCCAACTCGCCGTGCGGGTACGGCTGGCGGACCTGCCCGCGGCACCGATCAGCGGGCCGATCGCGTTCGCGGTGGCGCTGCTGGTCCTCGAACCGGTGGCGGCGCCGGGGGTGACCGGGCAGGTGGTGGGGCTGGCGAGCGGGCTGGCGCTGCGGGCGGGGTGGCTGTTCACCGGGACGGGGCTGGCGGCGGTGATCGTGGCCGCGCGGTTCCTGGCGCAGCGGCGGATCAGGCGGGCGCGGCGGGCCTCTTGAGGGTGCGTCAGGTCACGGCGAGGCAGCACTTGCAGGTGCTTGTCCGCGCCTGAGTGACGGGTTGTCGCCTTCCGCAGCGCGCAGTTCCTCGCGCCCCCGGGGTGGCCACTTTCGCCCCGAAGCTACCCCGCTGCGGCCGCCATCGCGGCGCCGACGATGCCGGCGTCGTTGCGCAGGACGGCCGGGACGACCTCGGCGGAGCGGTCGGCGAGGAGGGGGAGGAACTTGTCGTGCTTGCGGCTGACCCCGCCGCCGATCACGATCAGCTGCGGGGAGAAGAGCTTCTCCACCAGGTCGAGGTACTCGTCGACCCGGACCGCCCAGTCGGCCCAGCTGAGTTCGTGGCGCTCCCGGGCGGCCGAGGAGGCTCGGCGCTCGGCGTCCTTGCCGCGCAGTTCGAGGTGGCCGAGTTCGGTGTTGGGGACCAGGACGCCGTCGGAGAAGAGGGCGCTGCCGATGCCGGTGCCGAAGGTGAGGACCAGGACCACGCCGGAGCGGTCCCGCCCGGCGCCGTGGCGGACCTCGGCGAGGCCGGCCGCGTCGGCGTCGTTGAGGACGGTGCAGGGGAGGTCGAGGCTCTCCCGGAAGAGCCCGGCCGCGTCGAGGCCGATCCAGTCCTTGGAGACGTTGGCGGCGGTCTGGATGCGGCCGTCGACCACCACCCCGGGGAAGGTGAGGCCGACCGGGCCCCGGTGGCCGAAGTGGGAGACCACCTCGTGGACGGCGGCGACCACCGATTCGGGGGTGGAGGGCTGAGGCGTCAGCACCTTGTGCCGCTCCTCCGCGAGCTGACCCCCGGTCAGGTCGACCGGGGCGCCCTTGATGCCCGAACCACCGATGTCCACACCGAAAACCGCCGCCACCGTCGCCCTCCAGGGAGTGAGTCCACAGGCCTGTGGACAACCAACCTAAGGGCGGCGGTGGCGGTTCGCGCTACGACCGGGGGCGGGCGGACGTACTACGCCAGCTTGCCGGCGGCCTCGGCGCGCAGGTCGCGGCGGAGCTCCTTGGGGAGCGAGAAGACCAGGTGCTCCTCGGCGGTGCGGACGGTCTGCACGTCGGCGTAGCCGCGCTCGGCCAGGAAGGCCAGCACGCCGTCGACCAGGATCTCCGGGACGGAGGCGCCGGAGGTGAGGCCGACGGTCTCGACGCCCTCCAGCCAGGCCTCGTCGATCTCGTCGGCGAAGTCCACCAGGTGGGCGGCCTTGGCGCCGTACTCCAGGCCGACCTCGACCAGGCGGACCGAGTTGGAGGAGTTCTTGGAGCCGACCACGATCAGCAGGTCGGCCTCGGGGGCGAGCTGCTTGACGGCGACCTGGCGGTTCTGGGTGGCGTAGCAGATGTCGTCGCTGGGCGGGCTGACCAGCAGCGGGAAGCGCTTCTTGAGCTCGCCGACGGTGGCCATCGTCTCGTCCACCGAGAGGGTGGTCTGGGAGAGCCAGACGACCTTGGACTCGTCGCGGACCTTGACGTTGGCCACGTCCTCGGCGCCGTCGACCAGGTGGATCCGGTCGGGCGCCTCGCCCATGGTGCCGATGACCTCCTCGTGGCCCTCGTGGCCCACCAGCAGGATGTCGTAGTCCTCGTCGGCGAAGCGGACGGCCTCCTTGTGCACCTTGGTGACCAGGGGGCAGGTGGCGTCGATGGTGGCGAGCTTGCCCTCCTTGGCCTCGTCGTGGACGGAGGGGGCGACGCCGTGGGCGGAGAAGACCACGATCGAGCCCTCGGGGACCTCCTCGGTCTCGTCCACGAAGATCGCGCCCTGCTTCTCCAGGGTCCGCACCACGTACTTGTTGTGGACGATCTCCTTGCGGACGTAGATCGGGGCCCCGTACTGCTCCAGGGCCTTCTCCACGGCGATGACGGCGCGGTCGACGCCCGCGCAGTAGCCCCGGGGGGCGGCGAGCAGGACACGGCGCTGCGCAGAGTTGGACATGCGAACCATGGTACGGGCGTGCGGGGGCCGCGCCGACGGCACCCGGATACCGGAGCAGAACCGGCAAAAGTGTTCAAATCTGAGCATGAGTGAGCAGGCTGAACGGCCGGGCGAGCTGCGCAGGAGCCTCGGCGTCCGGGATCTGATGGTCTACGGGCTGCTGTTCATCGCCCCGATGGCGCCGGTCGGCGTGTTCGGGGTGCTGGACGCCAAGAGCCACGGCGCGGTGGCGGCGGTCTACCTGGCGGCCACCGTGGCCATGGGGTTCACCGCGTACAGCTACGCGCAGATGGTCCGGGCGGTGCCGAGGGCCGGTTCGGTCTTCGCCTACGCCCGGGCCGGGCTCGGGGAGGGCTGGGGCTTCGTGGCCGGCTGGATGGCGATGCTGGACTACCTGCTGATCCCGGCGGTCGCCTACCTCTTCTCCGGGATCGCGCTCAACTCGCTGGTCCCGGAGGTCTCCCGCTGGGTCTGGACGGCGCTCGCGGTGCTGGTCACCACCGCGCTCAACCTGCTCGGGGTGCGGACGGCCGCGGCGGTCGGCCTCGCGGTGCTGGCGCTGGAGCTGGTGGTGCTGGCGGTCTTCGTGGTCTCGGCCGTGGTGGTGCTGGCCCGGGACGGGGCCGAGCGGGACTGGCTGAGCCCGCTGACCGGGATCGGCGGCTTCTCGCTCACGGCGGTGATGGCGGCGGTCAGCGTGGCGGTGCTGTCGTACCTGGGCTTCGACGCGATCGCCTCCTTCGTGGAGGAGGCGGTGGGCGCCTCGGCCGCGGTGGCCAGGGCGGTGCTGTGGTGCCTGGCACTGGCCGGGGTGCTGTTCGTCGCGCAGACCTACCTGGCGGCGCTGCTCAGCCCGGTGACGCCGGATCAGCTGGCCGCCGACCCGGCGGCGCAGGGCTCGGCCTTCTACGACACCGTGGACGCCTCGATCGGGCACTGGCTGCAGACCCTGGTGGCGGCCAGCAAGGCGGTCGGGGCGGCCTTCGCGGCGCTGGCCGGGCAGGCGGCGGCCGGGCGGCTGCTGTTCGCGATGGCCCGGGAGGGGCGGCTCCCCCGGGTGCTGGCGGCCGTCGACCCCCGGACGGCGGTGCCGCGGCGGGCGCTGCTGACCGCGGCCGTGGTGACCCTGGTCGCGGCGGTCTGGGCGGCGAGCCGGGACGACGGGCTGGACCAGCTGACCTCGGTGGTGAACGTCGGCGCGCTCTGCGCCTTCGGCCTGCTGCACGCCTCGGTGATCGGCTGGTACACCGTCAAGGGCTCGTCCCGGGACTGGTTCCGCCACCTGCTGGTGCCGCTGCTGGGCATGGCGGTGATCGGCTGGGTGCTGGTCGAGGCGTCCAGCACCGCGCAGTGGGTCGGGGCGACCTGGTTCGCGGTGGGGCTGGTGGTACTGGTGGTGCAGAGTCCGGCGGTCCGGCGGCGGGGGTGAGCAGGGCTACTTGGAGCCGGCGCTCCAGCTGAGGCCCCAGCCGTAGGCCTGGTCGATCATCTGGTGGTTCGACATCTGCGGGGTGGCCTGGAACCAGCGGCCCTCGCGGTGCACCACCAGGCCCTCGCCGTCGTTCTCCAGCAGGGCGACCACGCAGCTGGTGGCCGGGAAGTCGCAGCCGTCCAGCGGGAGCTCGACCGGCACCCCGGAGGCCGGGAAGAGCGTGGCCAGGCCGTTCAACCCGTTGAGCGGGCGGCCGTCGAAGGCGAAGGCGAAGACCAGCAGGCGCTGGATCTCGGCGGAGCGGTCGAGGTTGATCCAGAGGTCCTCGCCGGTGGCCACCGCGCCCGTCCGGTCGTCGTTGGCCAGCTGGACGAACGGCGGCTCGTGCAGGCCGCCGAAGCGCTGCCCGATCGCCTGGACGATGCCCGCGCTGCCGTCCCGCAGCTGCCACAGGCAGGCCAGGTCGAGGTCGCGGCCGGCCAGCGCGTTGGACCCCTGCGTCGCGTCGCGCAGCTTGGCCAGCCAGCCGCCGGACTTCTTCTGCGGCTGCCCGGCCGGGGCCGCCGGGGCGGCCGCCACCGCCCAGTTGAGGTTCACCCGGAGCAGGCCGCCGGTCGCGCCGTGCTTGCGCAGCGAGAGCTTGGGGGCCTCCTTGGTGAGGGTGATCTTGGAGAAGTTCAGCGGGGCCGGGGCGGGCGGCTGAGCGGGCGGCTGAGCCGGGTACGGGGCCGGGGGCTGGGCCGGCGGGGCCGGGGGCTGAGCCGGCGGGGCCGGGGGCTGAGCCGGGTACGGGGCCGACGGCTGCGGCGGGTACGGGGCAGGGGCCGGCTGGGCGGCGGGGGTGCTCACCGGGGCCGGGGCGGGGGCCTCGTCCACCTGGATGCCGTAGTCGGTGGCCAGGCCGGCCAGGCCGGAGTCGTAGCCCTGGCCGACCGCGCGGAACTTCCAGCCCTCGCCGCGGCGGTAGAGCTCGCCGAGCACGAAGGCGGTCTCGGTGCTGGCCCCGGTGTCCTCGAAGCGGACCAGTTCGGCGCCGGTCGCGGCATCGAGCAGGCGCAGGTACAGCCCGGGCAGGGCGCCGAACGGGCCGCCGTCGCTGGAGGCGGCGAGCACCACCGTCTCGACGGCAGGGTCCAGACCGGGCAGACGGACCGTCAGGCCGTCGAGGACGGAGCCGTCCGGGAGCTGCTGCTTGCCGTTGTGGCGGACGGCGCCGGAGAGGTCCTGCGGCTGGTTGTAGAAGACGAAGTCGGCGTCGGAACGGACCCGGCCGCCGGAGAGCAGCAGCGCCGAGGCGTCGGCGTCCGGCACGCCCGGCCCGGCGCGCCACCCCAGCTCGACCCGCACCTCGGCCGCCGCCACCGGCACGTTCGCGCCCTTGGAGATCGCCATCGCCTCGCCACTCCCCGCAGTTGACACCCCGTCGTCCGGCCAGCCTAGGCCCTCCGGGCAGGGGCGGCAGTCGTCAAGGGCGCGGGGAACGTACGGGGCGATGCCGGGGGCGCGGGGAACTGCGCGAGGCGGGAGGCGACCCGCCAGTGGCTGAGGACACGTCAGCCAGTTGCACGTGCGGCGGCCTCGGCGCGGGGGAACGGCACCACGTGCAACTGGCTCGCATGCCCCGATCCAACGCCGGTCCGCCTTCCGTGCTCGCGCCCCGCGGCGGAGCCGCAGATCAGCAGAGCCTCGCGCCCCTGATGGCCCCTCCGGGGCCGGACCGCGTCGGTGGGCGGGGATAGCCTCGTCGGTATGGCGAACAGCAGCTCACCCGAGGCGCCGATCCCGGTCGGCAAGGTGTCCGCGCTCATCGGCGGCTGGGTGGACCGGCTGGGGGCGGTCTGGGTGGAGGGGCAGATCACCCAGTTGAGCCGCCGGCCCGGCGCCGGGGTGGTGTTCCTGACGCTCCGTGACCCGGACCGGGACGTCTCGCTGACCGTGACCTGCTTCCGGCAGGTCTTCGAGCAGGTGGCCGAGGACGTCCGCGAGGGCTCACGGATCCTGGTGCACGCCAAGCCCGAGTGGTACGTGGCGCGCGGCACCCTCTCGCTGCGGGCGACCGAGATCCGCCTGGTCGGGCTGGGCGAGCTGCTGGCGAGGCTGGAGCACCTGAAGCGGGAGCTGGCCGCCGAGGGCCTGTTCGACGCCGAGCGGAAGAAGCGGCTGCCGTTCCTGCCGCACTGCATCGGCCTGGTGACCGGCCGCGGCTCGGCCGCCGAGCGGGACGTGCTGGAGAACGCGCGCCGCCGCTGGCCGGCCGTCCGCTTCGAGGTGCGCAACGTGCCGGTGCAGGGCGTCAGCGCGGTGGCGCAGGTGACGGCGGCGGTCCGGGAGCTGGACGAGCACCCCGAGGTGGACGTGATCGTGGTGGCCCGGGGCGGCGGCAGCGTGGAGGACCTGCTGCCGTTCTCCGACGAGGGCCTGGTCCGGGCGGTGGCGGCGGCCCGCACGCCGGTGGTGAGCGCGATCGGGCACGAGCCGGACCAACCGCTGCTGGACTTCGTGGCCGACCTGCGCGCCTCCACCCCGACCGACGCCGCCAAGCGGGTCGTTCCCGACGTGGGCGAGGAGCTGGCCCGGGTGCACCAGCTGCGGGACCGGGCCCGGCGGCACGTCGTCCAGCGGGTCGAGCGCGAGCGGGCGGGGCTGGCCGGGGTGCTCAGCCGCCCGGTGCTGGCCGCCCCGCACCGCCTGGTGGACGGGCCGGCCGAGGAGGTGGCCCAGCTGGTCGGGCGGGCCCGGCGGGTGCTCGGCCACCGGCTGGACGCGGCCGGCTCCGACCTCGGGCACACCCTGGCCCGGGTGGTGGCGCTCTCCCCGCTGGCCACGCTGGAGCGCGGCTACGCGGTGCTCCAACGGGCCGACGGACACGTGGTCACCGACCCGGCGGCGCTGGCGGCCGGCGAGCGGCTGCACGCCCGGGTGGCCGAGGGCGCCTTCGAGGTGACGGTGGATCAGGACTGAGACCGGCCGGGGTCGGCCGCCGACGGCCCGGCCCAACCTCGGTCCGCCACGAAGGCCGGGGCCGTGGCCGAGGCGGGCAGGCCGCGCAGGCCGAGCTGGGCGAGGGCCTTCTCGTACGCCTCCATCGCCTGGTCCTGACGTCCCATCAACCGCCAGAGGTCACCGGCGTTGCGCCAGACCCCGGCGGTGGCCCGGGTGACCGGGAGCTGCCCGAGCCGGCGGACCACCGAGCGCAGTGTCTTCTCTGCCTCGGCCGCCTCACCGGTCTGGAGCTGCGCCCGGGCCAACAGCACCCGCGTCGCGGCGGCCTGCTCCTGGGAGTCGTTGCGCAGCAGGCCGAGCGATCGGTCGGCGTGCACCAGGGCCTGCTCGGGTTCACCGCTGTGCAGCGCCAGTTGGGCGAGCTGGGCCTCACTGCCCGCCTGCTCGGCGGCGGTGCCGACCTCCAGCAAGGCCCGGTGGGTCTCGGCCAACAGCGCCCTGACGCGCTCCAGATCCGGCTCCTCGGAGTCCAACAGCAGGCTGGCGTAGGCGCTCTTCAGCATCGCCTGGTGCCGGGTGTTGTCGGTCTCGGCCAGCAGCATCAGCGCCCGCTCGGTGAGCGTGAGCGCCTCCTTGGTACGCCCCTGGGAGTTGGCGACCAGCGCCGCGTTCCAGTAGACGACACCGCGGGCCACCCGGGAGCCGGTGTTCTCGGCCGCGTTGATCAGCCGGTTGGCGAGCAGGTGGGCCTGCGTCAGGTCACCGCGCTGGTAGTAGCAGCTGATCAGGGTGGAGCCGATCTGCATGTGGTCGTCGGTGATGTCCAGGCCGAGCGTGTCCAGGGTCCGCATGGCCCGCTCGCCGACCTCGACACTGAGCGTCTGGTCCCCGGCGTTCCGGTAGCAGCGGCAGAGCGCGACCGCGAGCTGGGCCCACTCGGCCGAGCCGGGCACCGTACCCGTGTCGTCGAACAGGGCGGTGAGCAACTGGATCGCGGCCTCCAGCCGCCCCATCTTCTCCATCGCCAGCGCCTGCCCGATCCGCGCCCGGCGGAGCATCGCCTCGCCGAGGAACGGCGCGGCGGCCAGCGCCTCGCTGTAGGCCTGGAGCGCCTCGCCGTTGGATCCGTTGCGCATCGCCATGTCGCCGAAGGCGATCTTCAGCTCCAGCTCGTGCACCCTGGCGTCGTCACGCCCGGTCCGCAGGTACTCCGCCGAGCAGCCGACCCGCTCGGCGAGCGCCTGGATCACGGCCTCGGAGGGCACCCGCTTGCCCGTCTCGATCAGCGACACGTAGCTGACCGACAGGTCCGCCGAAGCGAGGTCCTGCTGGTTCAGCCCCTTCTTCTGGCGTAGCTCGCGGAGCCGCTTCCCGATGCCGCTCGCTGCGCTTCGTGCTTGCTCCATGGTTCTCCGGTCGCCTGGTTGTGACCCGAGGGCCAGCCTATGAGGGAGTGTGCCCGCTTGACTGTCGTTTTTACAGAATCTACCAGCCACAACCAAGAGGATCCGCAGGCTTCGTTAAGTACACCGCGCAGAGTGGAGTCGCCCCGCGAGTTGATTGACAACGTCTGTCACGCGCGATTGACTACCTGAGTCAACAGTAGTCGAGTTCAGCGAAGGCAGCCGAGTAGCCATGCCCAGGATCTTCGTCCCCGCCGCCCTGATCGCCGCCGCCGTCGCCGGCCTGCTGCTGGTCGCCCCCGGGGCCTCCGCAACCCCGCCGGCGGGCTCCGGCACCGAGAGCACGACGGTGGTCAGCCCCTCTCCCTCCCCCACGCCGCTCGACCCGCCGATTTGGTGCTGCTGACCGACCCCGCACCAAGGAGAGGAGCCCACGATGCGCGTCGATCTTCTGACCCGGCAGTACCCCACCAAATCCCACAACGGAGCCGATGCCCACACCACCGGACTGACCAGGGCGCTGCGCCGCCTGGTCGACGTCCGGGTCCGGTGCTTCGACTCCGGGCCGGCCGAGCCCGACACCTACTCCTACCGAGAGCCGGGCGAGCCGAGCGAGAGCTCGGCGTTCCAGTTCCTGAACGCCGGGCTGGGCATGGCGGACGACTGCTTCTCCGCCGACCTGGTGCACAGCCACACCTGGTTCACCAACGCGGCCGGGCACGTGGCCGGCCGGCTGTACGGCATCCCGCACGTGATGACCATGCACAGCCTGGCGGCCTCCCGCGCCGGGGACTCCGAGCTGCCCGACGGCGAGCACGCGCTCTCGGACTGGATGGAGCGCAGCTCCGCCGGGGAGGCGGACGCTCTGATCACCGGCTCGGCCGCGCTCAGGGACGACGTCCTGGCCGCCTACCCCGAGGTGTCGGCGGAGAAGACCCGGGTCATCCGCAGCGGCATCGACACCGAGCTGTGGCGGCCGGACCACGGGACCGCCGCACTGGAGCGGTTCGAGATCGACCCGGAACGCCCGATCGTGCTCTTCGTCGGCCGCCCGACCAGGCGCCGCGGGCTGCCCCACCTGCTCCGCGCCGCCGCGCAGTTCCGGCCGGAGGCACAGCTGGTGCTCTGCTGCGACGGGCCCGGAAATCCGGAGGTCGAGCTCGAAGTCGCCGGTTTGGTGGACGAGTTGACCAGGAGGCGGTCCAGCGTGATCCGGATCGGCGGGGCGGTGACCCAGCCGGTCATGCGTCAACTCATCGCGCAGGCCACGGCATTCGTCCAGCCCTCGCTCCGTGAGCCGACCGGCGCGGTCAACCTGAAGGCCATGGCCTGTGGCACCGCCGTGGTGGCGACCGCCGTCGGCGGCGTCCCGGAGTTCGTCGAGCACGGGGACACCGGGCTGCTGATCCGGTACCAGCAGCAGGCCGACGGGACCGGCGACCCGGTCGACCCGGAGCAGCTGGCCGCCGACCTGGCCACCTCGGTCAACACCCTGATCGACGACCCGGAGCTGGCGCGCCGCCTCGGTGCGGCCGGCCGCCGCCGGGCCGCCGACGACTTCTCCTGGGACGAGGCCGCCGACCGCACTCTCGCGGTGTACCGGCAGCTGACCGCCGGCCGCTAGCGCCGTGCCCGGCAGCGGAAACCGGCCACGGGGGCGCGAGCCGACGCGCCTCAGCAGGCCAGCGGCGGTGCGGGGGAAATTATCGGCCAGCCCCGATTGCGGGCGTACTCCACCAGCTCCGGGTCATCTCCGAGAACTCGCGGATTGCCGACCACGCCGAGGATACCGAGGGAATCGGGGTGGTCGGCATAGGCAAAGCAGCACGAGGCGTCCAGGCCGAGTCTTGCCATAGTCTCGACGACCGCCCAGGATTTTCTCTCATCCGATCCTGTGTCAATTGTCAGACAATCTCCGGGGAGCAGCCCGGCGCCTCCGGCGCCCGCCTTCGTGCCCGGCCCGCCCACCAGCAGGATCAGGAGATCGCCCGCAGCCCGGTGGGCTTCCAGTGCCACCCGGGCCGCCTCGAACGACTCCCACGTGCCCAGCACAAGATCGAAAAAGGCGGCACGCCGAACATCTCCCCCCATGCCCCAAGCCCCCGGTTCTGCCGTGCCGTCCCCTGCGACAGTCCGAGATTAGCGCACTGGGTGATCAAGAGCGCACGGTACGTCTTCCATTCCGCCTGGCGGGCGGCCCGGCGATTACCTGATTCGGCATCAGCCCGACATTCACCCCACCGCGCTGAAATTGCTCAAAGTCACCGCTTCTCGACATCCCTCCCTGTGAGCTCGGGAGTCAATCGCCCCGCTCCAAACCGACCGTCCTGATCTGTTTGGCCTCGAGCCGGCCGGGTCACGCACCCACCCAACTGGGCACACATGGGCCCGTCGGCATCGACGCAAAATGTTACTGATAGTCAATCATCGAGTTGACACACCTGCCCGCCCGTCCCCGGCGGGGTGTCAACCGTGACCCGTCGTCAGGAGAGAACGTCTTGTCCCGAGGTTTCGCCGAGTTCCTGCTCGCCCTCCAGAGCGACGGAGCGATGCTGCGCCGCTACTACCGCCAGGACCTGCACAACCTGGTGGCCTGCGCGCGCGGCGAGGGCTTCGACTTCACCCCCGACGAGGCCAGGTCCTCGGTGCTCGCCCTGGAGTCCGCAGTGGCGCTGGGGCGGGAGGGCCAGGGGGTGGACAGCGGCCACGCCCTCTGGCTGGACCGCTGGGGCACCACGCACCTGGAGTACCTGGTCGGCCGGGTGGCCTGGCGGTTCACCGGGCCGGAGCTGCACCACCTGCTGGCCGGCGCGTCCTGACCGGCCGTCAACCCCTCAGCCGCTGCCGGGAGAGCGGGACGGAGTGCTCCGCGAAGCCGAGCTCGCGGTAGAGCCGCTCGCCGTCGACGGTGGCGTGCAGGTCGATCCGGGTGGCCCGGCGGGCGTCGAACCAGTCCAGCAGGGCGGCGGTGCAGGCCCGGGCGTAGCCGCGGCGGCGGTGCTCCGGGTCGGTGGAGATGTTGAAGACGAAGCCGAACAGGCCGTCGGGGTGGCCGGGCGCGGGGAGCCGCTGCTCCAGGGTCCCGACGGCACAGGCGGCCAGCCGGCCCGGGCGGCCGGGGTCGTCCACCACGAAGGCGGGCATGGTGAGCCGATCCGGCGGTGCCGCGAGCCGCTCCCGGAGCACCGCCCCGGTGGCGGCCTCCCACTCCCCCGGCGCCGCGGCGCCGGACATCTCCTCGAACATCAGCCGGCGCAGCCGCACCAGCTCGGCGGCGTCGGCGGGGGTGGCGCTCCGTACGGTGGTCATGCGGCGAAGGCTAGCCGCCCCGGTCGGGACGTGACCGTGAATTGTCCCCCGCTGCGCCTACCCTGACGACATGACAGAGTCTGCGGGGAATAACGGCGACGACGCCCTCGGTTACGAGCAGGCGCGCGATGCTCTCCTTGACGTGGTCCGGCGGCTGGAGGCCGGCGGGGTGCCGCTGGAGGAGTCGCTGGCGCTCTGGGAGCGCGGCGAGGAGCTGGCGAAGGTCTGCCAGCGGTGGCTGGACGGCGCGCGGGCCCGGCTGGACGCGGCGCTGGCCGCCGAGGAGGACGCCGGGGGTGCGGCGGGGGCGTGAGCGGTGGTGCCGACGGGGCCACTGTGAACTCGATGTGACAGAGACCACCAGAGAGTTGCGGAATAGTTTAAGTTTCACCTAACGTTGGACTCGTACGAACGGCGCACGACCGGCTGTTCGCAAGCTTCCGACGTTCCCTTTCCGCATGAGGTGGACTGCAATGACCCTGGTTCTCGACGCCGCCGCTCAGGACCTTCTGTTCCGCGAGGCCCGCACCGCCAACACCTTCACCGACGAGCCGGTCACCGACGAGCAGGTCCAGGCGATCTACGACCTGGTCAAGTACGCGCCGACCTCGATGAACCAGTCGCCGCTGCGCATCGTCCTGGTCCGCTCGGACGAGGCCCGCGCCCGCCTGGTCTCGCACCTCGGTGACGGCAACAAGAAGAAGACCGAGGCCGCCCCGCTGGTCGCCATCCTGGCCGCGGACCACGACTTCCACGACCAGCTGCCGAAGCTCTTCCCGCACTACCCGGCCGCCAAGAGCCACTTCGAGGAGGTCGAGGGCCGCACCGCCTCGGCGCGCTTCAACGCCTCGCTGCAGCTCGCGTACTTCATCATCGGCGTGCGCGCCGCCGGCCTGGCCGCGGGCCCGATGACCGGCTACGACGCCGACGGTCTGAACAAGGACTTCTTCGGCGACGGCAAGCACTCGGTGCTGGCCGTGGTGAACATCGGCAAGCCGGGCGAGGACGCCTGGTTCCCGCGTTCCCCGCGCCTGGAGTACGACGAGGTCGTCACCACCGTCTGACCTCCCGTCAGCGGCTGAAGCAGTAGACGGAGGAGCCCCCGGCCACCAGGCCGGGGGCTCCTCCGTCGTCTCCGACGCGGATCACTTCAGGGTGCGGGCGAAGCCGGTCAGCTCCTCGTAGCTGGCCGTGCCGGCGACCACGGTGGTCGCGCCGCCGGTCCTGAGGACCAGGCCGCGGTAGGACTTGCCCTGGTAGCGCTGCCACTCCTGGCCGTCGACCGGGGCCGTGCCGTCGGGCTTGGCGCCCTCGACCACCTCGGCCACCGCCTTGTCCGGCTCGGCCACCCGCTGCTCCACCGCGATGTACTGGCCGGAGGGGGTGACGAAGCCCAGGTGCCAGGCGGCGCTGCCCTTGGCCCCGCCGTCGTAGCTGACCGAGGTGGCCTTCCAGTCCGCGCCCAGGCCCTCGGGGGCCAGCACCGGGTACGGCGCGACGCGCTTGGCCGAGGCCAGGGTGGAGCGGTAGTCCACCGCCTTGAGCCCGTCGCCCTCCGAGTGCGGGATGAACAGGTAGCCGAAGAAGACCACGACACCGACCGCCAGCATCGACAGGACCATGTCCCGTACCGTCTGCCGGCCTCTCATGCTGCTTTTGCCTGCCACCCCCACATGGTGACCCATGCCCCTCGGACTTCGGACAACCGGGGTGCACTCCGACGGGTGAACCGGGACGGAAGCGGACGGAACACCCGGTCACCGGGGGTGCGCCACAGACAGTCATCTGATGGACGGATACGATCGCAGCACCCTCATCACGGCGTTCGACCAGGCAAGCTCTGTCGGGCGCTCTGGCCGTCGCGTACAGAGAGGTAACGACGATGACCGCCCCGCACAGCAACTTCCCCAGTTCCCTGGTGGTGGCCCCGGAGGCCCCCGACCGCAACCTCGCCCTCGAACTCGTCCGGGTCACCGAGGCCGCCGCGATGGCGGCCGGCCGCTGGGTCGGCCGCGGTGACAAGAACCGCGCCGACGGCGCCGCCGTGAAGGCGATGCGCACCCTGGTCTCCACCGTCTCGATGAACGGCGTGGTCGTCATCGGCGAGGGCGAGAAGGACGAGGCGCCGATGCTCTACAACGGCGAGCGGGTCGGCGACGGCACCGGCGCCGAGTGCGACGTCGCGGTGGACCCGGTGGACGGCACCACGCTGACCGCCAAGGGCATGGCCAACGCGGTGGCGGTGCTGGCGGTGGCCGACCGCGGCACCATGTTCGACCCCAGCGCGGTCTTCTACATGGACAAGCTGGTGGCCGGCCCCGAGGCGGCCGAGTACGTCGACATCACCGCGCCGGTGGCCGTCAACATCCGCCGCGTCGCCAAGGCCAAGGGCACCGCGGTCGAGGACGTCACCGTGATGGTGCTGGACCGCCCGCGCCACGACACCCTGGTCCGGGAGATCCGCGAGGCGGGCGCCCGGATCAAGTTCATCTCCGACGGCGACGTGGCGGGCGCGATCATGACCGCCCGCGAGGGCACCGGCGTCGACCTGCTGATGGGCGTCGGCGGCACCCCCGAGGGGATCATCGCCGCCTGCGCCATGAAGTGCATGGGCGGCGTGATCCAGGGCAAGCTCTGGCCCAAGGACGACGCCGAGCGCCAGCGCGCGCTGGACGCCGGCCACGACCTGGACCGGATCCTCACCACCGACGACCTGGTCAGCGGCGAGAACGTGTTCTTCGTCGCCACCGGCATCACCGACGGCGAGCTGCTGCGCGGCGTGCACTACCGCTCGGAGACCGCCACCACCAGCTCGCTGGTGATGCGCTCCAAGAGCGGCACCATCCGGGAGATCCACTCCACCCACAAGCTGTCCAAGCTGCGGGCCTACAGCGCGATCGACTTCGACCGGGCCAACTGAGCACCGGGCGCCGAAGGGCGGCGGCGGCCGGGCGCTCCCCGGCGGCCGCCGCCCTGACGGGCGGTCAGCCCGCTATCCGGCGGGCGGCCGGGATCCGGCGCTCGGTGTCCCGGCGGCGACGACGGGCCAGCACCACCCGGCGCTCGGCCGCCGTCAGCCCGCCCCAGACCCCGTACGGCTCCGGCTGGTTGAGGGCGTGCTCGCGGCACTCCAGCAGTACCGGGCAGCGGGCGCAGACCTGCTTGGCCTGCTCCTCCCGGGAGAGCCGGGCCGCCGTGGGCTCCTTGGACGGGGCGAAGAACAGCCCCGCCTCGTCCCGGCGGCAGGCCGCACCGGTGTGCCAGGGGTTGTCGTCCTGGGAGTCGAGCCGCTGCACCACCACCACGGGGGAAGAGGCGGCGTGGGCCGCCACGGAGACGGCTCGGGGGCTGGACTCGATCGGATGCAGCACGGCTTACTCCTGACGAGGCTCAAGACTCGGGGAAAAGGGCTCCCTGCCCGGCTGCCCCGCAGCGACCCCGCGCACGCGTCGGGTCGAACCTCAGCCGCCCCCGGGGTCACAGCCGTACAAGAAACGATGTGCGTCTGGAACTACCCCGCCGTAACCCGGTTCATGCACACCGCATGCGCATGACTACGGACTGCACTCGCCCCGGCGCCGGGTGCCGACCCCACGGGTGACGCCCCGTCGGCCCGGCCCCGGCCAACTGCCTTGCTCAGCCTTCGAGTTGCTTGCGCACCCACTCCTTGAGCTTCTTGCCGCGACGCGGCTTGGCGCTGCACCCGCCGAAGATCGCCGCGCCCTTGACCCGGACCACCGGGGCGTACGGGTCGGCCACGGTCTGCTCCTTGACGTCGAAGCCGCCGAACAGGCCGAGGCCGCTGCCGTGCAGCGAGACGTTCTCCGGGACCTTGACGTCCACCCCGCCGAACATCGCGAAGACCTCGATCTCCACCTCGGGGGACTCGAAGACCGCGTCGGTGAGGTCGATGTCCACCCCTCCGAAGAGCGCCACGGCCCGCAGGTGCGAACCCACCCGCCAGCGGCCCTTGCGGGCCGCCCCGCCGAAGATCGCCACCACGGTGGGCGCCTCGGCCCGGGCCGGGAGCACCGGCGGGCGGTCGGCGGCGGGCTGCGGCTTGGCCACCGAGACCGGCGCGCCGGGGGCCGGCAGGTCCCGGGTGAGCGGCGCCAGATCGCCCAGGGTCTTCGCCCCGTAGGCGAGTTCGATCCGCTCGGAGTGCTCCTCGACGGTCAGCCGGCCCTCGGCGTAGGCGTCCCGGAGCAGCTCGGCGACCCGCTCGCGGTCGGCGTCGGAGGCGCGCAGCTCGGCCTCGGTGACGGGCGCTTGAGCAGGGACGGAGGCGGGCGCGGCGTCCACCGGACGCTTGGTCAGATCGGCCTTGGACGGCTCGGAGTTCTCCACCCTCCAAGCCTAGTCACCGGAGGTCTGTTCGAACCGGCCTTATGACCAAGTCGTAGTGACTCCCGTCACGCAGGCTCACCTGCGCGCACCCCTTCCTCCGGGGGCACCTAACCTTGAGGGTGCTTCGTCGACGCAGCCGGATCAGTTAAGGACCTCCAGCCATGGCTCCCACGCCAGAGTTCGCCTACTCCGACCTCCTCCCCCTCGGTGCGGACCCGACCCCGTACCGCAAGCTCACCTCCGAGGGCGTCAGCGTCGTCGAGGCCGCCGGGCGCCGCTTCCTGCAGGTCGAGCCGGAGGCCCTGCGCCTGCTCACCGCCGAGGCGATGCACGACATCTCGCACTACCTGCGCCCGGACCACCTGGCCCAGCTGCGCCGCATCCTGGACGACCCGGAGGCCAGCCCGAACGACCGCTTCGTGGCGCTGGACCTGCTGAAGAACGTCAACATCTCGGCCGGCGGCGTCCTCCCGATGTGCCAGGACACCGGCACCGCGATCGTGATGGGCAAGCGCGGCCAGAACGTGCTGACCTCCGGCGGCGACGAGTCCGCCATCGCGCAGGGCGTGTTCGACGCGTACACCAAGCTGAACCTGCGGTACTCGCAGATGGCGCCGGTGACGATGTGGGACGAGAAGAACACCGGCAACAACCTGCCGGCCCAGATCGAGCTGTACGCCACCGACGGCGACGCGTACAAGTTCCTCTTCATGGCCAAGGGCGGCGGCTCGGCCAACAAGTCGTACCTGTACCAGGAGACCAAGGCCATCCTCAACGAGGCCTCGATGCTCAACTTCCTGGAGCAGAAGATCCGTTCGCTCGGCACCGCGGCCTGCCCGCCGTACCACCTGGCGATCGTGGTCGGCGGCACCAGCGCCGAGTTCGCGCTGAAGACCGCCAAGTACGCCTCCGCGCACTACCTGGACTCGCTGCCCACCAGCGGCGACGCCGCCACCGGCCACGGCTTCCGGGACCTGGAGCTGGAGGCCAAGGTCACCGAGCTGACCCAGAAGATCGGCATCGGCGCGCAGTTCGGCGGCAAGTACTTCTGCCACGACGTCCGGGTGATCCGCCTGCCGCGGCACGGCGCCTCGCTGCCCGTCGCGATGGCCGTCTCCTGCTCCGCCGACCGCCAGGCGCTGGGCAAGATCACCGCCGAGGGCGTCTTCCTGGAGCAGCTGGAGACCGACCCGGCCAAGTACCTGCCGGACACCACGGACGAGCACCTGGACGACGAGGTGGTCCGGATCGACCTGAACCGGCCGATGTCGGAGGTCCGTTCGGAGCTCTCCAAGTACCCGGTCAAGACCCGCCTCTCGCTCACCGGCACGCTGGTGGTCGCCCGTGACATCGCGCACGCGAAGATCAAGGAGCGGCTGGACGCGGGCGACGGCATGCCGCAGTACATGAAGGACCACCCGGTCTACTACGCCGGCCCGGCCAAGACCCCGGAGGGCTACGCCTCGGGCTCGTTCGGCCCCACCACGGCCGGTCGGATGGACAGTTACGTCGACCAGTTCCAGGCGGCGGGCGGCTCGATGGTCATGCTGGCCAAGGGCAACCGGTCCAAGCAGGTCACCAAGGCCTGCAACGAGCACGGCGGCTTCTACCTGGGCTCGATCGGCGGGCCGGCGGCGCGGCTGGCGCTGGACTGCATCAAGAAGGTCGAGGTGCTGGAGTACCCCGAGCTCGGCATGGAGGCGGTCTGGCGGATCGAGGTCGAGGACTTCCCGGCCTTCATCGTGGTCGACGACAAGGGCAACGACTTCTTCGCCGAGGTCACCGACGGTCCGTTGATCACCAGTCTGCGGGTGCGTTCGGCGGAATAACGGCGAGTGCCCCGCCCCACCTGCGAGGTGGGGCGGGGCATTTGACGCTCATTCGCCGGATTACGGACGGTTTACCACGTTGCCGAGCGGCTCGTAGGGGCCGTCCTGCTTCGGGGCGGCGGCCGTCTCGGCCGCCGCGGCGGCCTCCTCCTCGGTCTCCGGCTCGGCCAGGATCTCCACGACCTCCAGGAGCCCGCGGTCGGGCTCCACGGCGGTGAGGCTCTGCTCGACGGGTGCGGCCTCGGCCACCGGCTGGGCCTCGTTCGGGGTAGCGGTAGTGGTCTCGGTCTCGGCCATGACGCCGCCTTTCGGGTAATCAGAACAGTCGGCCCGGACGGACGGGTCAGGGCGTGCGCCCAGTATCGTAGGGCCCGCTAAATGTCTTATAAACATCCCGAGGCCCGCCCACTTCTCCAACGTTTGCCCGCTTGCTCATAAGCTGGCGCCTCACCTTGGCCATCATCGGGGGAATTCCATGGAACTTGAGCCGCAGCCACCCACGCTGCGCTTCCAGGTGCTCGGCCCCGTCCAAGCCTGGCGCGGGGAACAACCCCTGTCTCTCGGCTCACCTCAACAGCAGGCAGTGCTGGTCGCGCTGCTCCTCAACCAGGGCCGGCCGGTCACCACCCAGGACCTGGTCGACGGCCTCTGGGGCGACCGGCCGCCACCGCAGGCGGTCGCCGCGCTGCGCACGTACGTCTCGCGGCTGCGCTCGCTGATCGAGCCCGACCGCGAGGTCCGCGCGCCGGCCGAGCTACTGATTTCGGTCAGCGACGGGTACGCACTGCGCATCCCGGGCGAGGCGCTCGACCTCTCGGTCTTCGAGCGCGAGTTCACCCGCGCCGCGATGGCCAAGGCCGGTGGCGACTTCCGGGAGGCGCACCGCCTGCTGGCCACCGCACTGGAGCTGTGGAGCGGACGGCCGCTGGCCGGCATCCCGGGTCCGCACGCGGAGGCGCACCGGAGCAGACTGGCGGAGCGTCAGGTCGCCGCCTGGGAGGAGCGCTGCTCCGCCGCGCTGGAGATCGGACTGCACGCCGAGACCGTCTCGGAGCTGAGCTCGCTCTCGGCCGAACACCCGCTGCGCGAGCGGCTGCGCGAACTGCTGATGCTCGCCCTGTACCGCTGCGGCCGGCAGGCGGAGGCGCTCGGCGTCTACACCGACACCCGGAAGCTGCTGATCGAGGAGCTCGGCGTCGAGCCGGGCGCCGGGCTGGCCTCGATGCACGCCCGCATCCTGGCGGGCGACCCCACCCTGATGCCGGCGACGGCGCGCCTGGCCGATCCGGAAGAGCTTCCGGCGTTCGTCCCACCTGCCCAACTCCCGGCGGACGTCTCGGACTTCAGCGGCCGATCCGAACTCGTGACGGAGCTCCGGGACGTCCTGCGCAGCGGTTCCGGCCAGGCCGTGGTGGTCACCTCGCTGGCCGGCATCGGGGGCGTCGGCAAGACCACCCTCGCAGTGCACCTCGCCCATTCGATCCGCTCGGAGTTCCCGGACGGGCAGCTCTACGTGGACCTCCGCGGCCCCAGTGCCTCGCCGGCCGACCCGGCCGTGGTGCTCGGTGACTTCCTCTACGCCCTCGGGGCACCGGAGACCCCGGACGCCCTGGAGCAGCGCGCCGCGCTCTACCGCTCCCTGCTGGCCGACCGCCGGATGCTGATCCTGCTCGACAACGCCAAGGACGCCCGGCAGTTGCTGCCGCTGATCCCCGGCGTCTCGGGCAGCGCGGTCCTGGTCACCAGCCGTTCGCGGCTGGCCGAGCTTCCCGGCGCCCACCTGGTGGACGTGGAGGAGCTGACGCCCGAGGAGGCGCTGGCGCTGTTCTCGGCCATCGTCGGCGAGCAGCGGGTGGCGGCCGAACCCGAGGCCGCACTCGCGGTGGTGACGGCCTGTGGGTTCCTGCCGCTGGCCGTCCGCATCGCGGCCGCCCGGCTGGCCAGCCGCCCGCGCTGGAGCGTCTCGGACCTGGCGAGGCGGTTAGCGGACCAACGGCGCAGGCTGCACGAGCTCCAGCTCGGCAACCTGGCCGTGGAGACCACCATTGGCCTCGGCTACGGGCAGCTGCGGCCGGACGAGGCCCGGGCCTTCCGCCTGCTGTCGGTGATCGACACCCCCGACCTCCCGCTGGAGGCCGTCGCCGCCCTGCTCGGCACCGACGAGCACGAGGCGGAGTCGCTGGCCGAGGCGCTGGTCGAGGCGAACATGCTGGAGTGCTTCACCCCCGGCCGCTACCGGTACCACGACCTGCTCCGGCTCTTCGCGCAGCGGCAGAACGAGAAGCTGGAGAACGCCGACGAGCTGCAGGCCGCGGTGCTGCGCCTGCTGGACCAGTTGCTGGCCACCATGCGGAACGCGGCCCGCGCGCTGGAGCCCGACGACATCCTTCCCGAGACCCTGCACCAGCCGGTCTCGCCCGGCCGGCAGCTCCGGGACAGCACGGACGCGCACACCTGGCTGCGGTCCGAACTCGCCCTGCTGCTCAGCACGATCGAGGCCGCGGTCCAGGAACCGCTGACCCTGTTGCGCCCGACCGTCGACCTGCTGATGGTGCTGAACAGCCTGGTCGAGGACCCCACGCACGCCCAGCGGATACGGGTGGCGCTGCACGCGGCGGCACACCCGAACGCCGACGCGGCCACCCTGGCCCGGGTCCGGCTCGGGCTCGGGTACCTCCAGCACGTCGCCGGGGACTTCCAGGAGGCCGAGGCCTCGCTGCGTCAGAGCCTGGCGCTCCAGGGCCCGGACGACCGCACCCACCTGCGGGTGAACGCCGCCAACCTGCTCGCCGTGGTGCTCAGCCTCGCCGACCGGCCGGCCGAGGCACTGCCGTTCTTCGAGCAGGCCAGCGAGATCAGCCGCAGCCTGGGCGCCACCATCAGCGAGGCCAGGCTGCTGGGCAACATCGCCCGGGCCCACCTGGACCTCGGCCAGCAGGAGGACGCGGCCCGTTCGGCCGAGGCCGCGGTGGCGGCCGCGCGGGCCTCGGGCAACACGCCGTGCCTCGCGGACACGCTCTACCAACTCGGTGTGGTCCTCAGGTCGACGGGCTCCCCCGGCGAGGCCGCGCCGCACCTGCGCGAGGCGCACAAGCTGTACCAGTCGGAGCAGCGCCGGATCTGGGAGGGCTACTCGCTCGCCCGGCTGGCGCCGTGCCTGCTCGCGGACGACCAGCTGCCGGAGGCGGTCGAGGCCGCCGACGAGGCGCTGGCGATCGGTCAGGAGCTGGACGCCGCCTACTGCCAGGGCCTGGCCAACGCCGCGCTCGGCGAGGCGCTGCTGAAGCTCGGTCAGCCGGCCCGTGGCCTGGCCTGTCTCCAGGAGGCGCTGGCCGTCTTCACCCGGCTCGGTGTGCCCGAGGTCGTCCCCGTACAGGACCTCATCCAACTGCAGCAGCACACCGAGCCCACGGCACCCCCCGCGCCGTGACGCCTGCCCCCCAGCAGGTCCCCCGTCGTGGCGTCAGCGCTCCCGCAGCCCCCCGGCTGCGGGAGCGCCTCGACGCTTCCCCGGCGCTGAGACCACTCTGGCAGGCCCCGATTGACAACCGATAAACGCCGTCCGGCCCGGCTCCGTCAGGTCCGGGGGCGGACCCCGTCGGCCGCTGCCCCGGTCCGCCGCCGGGTCGCGCCACCCGGTCGCGCCACGCGGCGCGGAGGGGGAGCACGCACCACCCCCTCCCGCTCCTGAGTGCTCCCGTCATCCCGGCCAAATTCGTCCCGACCGGCACGAGTTGGCCGGAAATGGACCCTACGGTCGGTTGATCGCGCCTATTCTCGGAGGCCAGCGACGTATTGACGGCGAGCCGACAGAGGCAGAGGGAGCGGCAGGGCGGCGGCGCGGAGCAGGGTGTGACGCGGGAGCGTGACGGACCGTCACGAGCGGCGCACGGGGGGCGATGGAGACCTCCGGGCACCGCCGGCCGACGGCCAGGGTGAAAGGTGCCTCTCAATCGTGACGACCGGACAGATATCCGATCCCGCCCAGGGTCACGGCTCCCAGCGCGACCCGCACCACCTGTGCCTCCGACGGGCCGAGCGCGCGCTCCAGGCGGTGGCCTTCGACGCGATCGGGGCCCGGTACATGGAGGCCTTCCCGGCCAAGGCCGGGCAGCTGGACGCGGGCGAGTGGCTGCTGGAGGAGCTGGAGCCGGGCGCCCAGGTGCTGGACGTGGGCTGCGGGACGGGCGATCCGACGGTCCGTCAACTCACCGAGGGCGGCCTGCGGGTGACCGCGGTCGACCTGTCGGACGGCATGCTGCGGCTGGCCCGCGCCGCGGTGCCGGGAGCCGAGTACCACCGGATCGACATGTACGACCTGGCCACGCCGCGGGCGGTCCGGGCCTGGGGCGCACCGGAGCTGGGCCCCGAGGCGGCCGGGCGGTACGCCGCGGCGACGGCCTTCTTCTCCCTCATCCTGCTGCCGCAGGCGGAGATCCCCGAGGTGCTCGGCCGGATCCGGACGCTGCTCAGGCCCGGCGGCCTGCTCGCGCTCGGCATGGTCGAGGCCGACCTGGACCACGCGCCGCTGCCCTTCCTCGGCCACGAGATAAGGATCAGCGGGTACCTCCGGGAGGAGCTGGAGCAGACCCTGCACCGGGCCGGCTTCACCGTGGAGTGCCACGACGGCCACCCGTACGCTCCCGCCTGCACCACGCTGCCGCCGGAGGAGCAGCTCTTCCTCCGCTGTCGCCGGACGGGCTGACGCCCCGTCCGCGACGCGGCCCGGCCCGACCGCAGACCGACCGCAGACCGACCGCACCGTGACCGCCCGTACAGAGACCGCCCCCTAGAGACGCCAACCCTCGCAGAACGGCAGCCCGTGCGCGACCTTCCCGAGCCCCGGACGGGGCAGTCACCCGTCGTGCCGCCGCAGCGGCGTCCCCCGCTGCTGCCCGGCGGCCGGGCCCGCACCGCCGAGCGCCTGGCGTACCTCGACAACGCCACCCGGCGGATCAACAGTTCGCTCGACCTCGCCGCGACGCTGCGCAACCTCGGCAAGGTGGTGGTCCCCGCGCTGGCCGACGCGGCCGTGGTGCACCTGCGGGACCCGCTGCCCGACATGGAGCGCTTCTCCGGCAGCCCGGCCGCGCTGACCATCCACCACCTGCACGGCACCCGGCTCGGCCGCCGCTCCCGGACCAGGCGGCTGGTGCCGGGCGGTGCGGTGGCCAGGGCGCTGAACCAGCAGTTCCCGACCGGCCCGGTGGTGCTGGGCACCCCTTCCGCGGCCCGGCTGCGGCCGCTGCTGGAGGAGCTGTACGGGGCCCGCACGCTCGGCCGCCTGGCCACCGGGACCGCGCTGCTGGCGCTGCCGCTGCGGGGGCGCAAGACCGTGCTCGGCCTGCTCCTGCTGATCCGCCGCCCCGGCAAGAGCCCCGCCCCGGCCACCACGGCCGGCGCCGCCGCGAGCAGCGCACTCCCGCCCCCGGAGCGGCAGTTCACCGGCCCGGGCGCCCCGGACGCCTTCGCCCTGACCGCCGCCTACGACGCCGCGCTGGCCTTCGACGCCACCGACACCGCGACCGCCTCCCACCTGGCCACCCAGGCCGGCCTGGCGGTGGACACCGCGCTGCGCTACTCCCGCGAGTGGGAGATCGCCGACGAGCTCCAGCGCTCCATGCTGCCCACCCACCTGCCGCAGCGGCACGGCGTCCGGCTGGCCCACCGCTACCTGCCCTGCGAGCGCGGCGCCCAGGTCGGCGGGGACTGGTACGACTCCGTCCCGCTGCCGGGGAACCGGGTCGCCCTGATCGTCGGCGACGTGATGGGCCACTCGCTCACCTCGGCCGCCATCATGGGCCAGCTCCGCACCAGCGCCCAGACCCTGGCCGCGCTCGACCTGCCGCCGCACGAGGTGCTCTACCACCTCGACGAGCAGGCCCAGCGGCTCGGCCGGGAGCAGCACCTGGCCACCTGCGTGTACGCGGTCTACGACCCGATCGCCAACCGGGTGGTGCTGGCCAACGCCGGGCACGTACCGCCGGTGCTGGTCCAACCGGACGGCACCGCCGAGCTGTTGGAGCTGCCGGCCGGGGCGCCGATCGGCGTCGGCGGGGTGGACTTCACCTCCGTCGAGCTGCCCGCACCGCCCGGCTCGGCCCTGCTGCTCTTCACCGACGGCCTGGTGGAGACCCGGCGCCGCCCGCTGGCCACCGGGCTGGAGCTGCTCCGCAGCCGGCTCGGCCACGCCCTACCGCGCACCCCCGACCAGCTCTGCCAGGAGGCCCTGCGGATCCTGCCGCCGGGGGACCGGGCCGACGACATCGCCCTGCTGGCCGCCACCTTCGACGGCATCCCGGCCGAGGACGTCGCCTACTGGTACCTCCAGCCCCGGCACGAGACCCCGGGCCGGGCCCGCCGGCTGGCCGGGCACGCGCTGCGCCGCTGGGGCCTGGAGTCCCTGGTGGACAACACCGAACTGATGGTCAGCGAGCTGGTCACCAACGCGATCCAGCACGCCACCCGGCCGGTCACCCTCCGGCTGGTGCGCACCTCGGTGCTGCGCTGCGAGGTCGGCGACGACAGCGCCCTGCTCCCCCGGGCCCGCCGGGCCGGGCCGGAGGACGAGCGGGGCCGGGGTCTGCAGATAGTGGCCCGCTGCGCCGAGCGCTGGGGCGCCACCCGGCTCGGCGCGGGCAAGGTGGTCTGGTTCGAGCAGCGGCTCCCGGCGGCCCGGCCGATCGCCTGACCGGCCGTCAGCCGCGGTACGGGCGGGAGGTCAGGGCGTACAGCGCCCCGGCCGCCTCCGGGCCGAGGACCGCCTCGGCCAGCGGCGGGTTGGCCGACAGCCGGTGCACGGCGCGGACCACGTCGGCCTGCCAGAGCAGGTCCAGTGCGTCGGCCACCTCGGCGGCGGTGGTGTGGTCCCCCGCCTCGGTGCGGGTCAGCCAGTCCCGCAGCAGTGCCTTGACCACCGCGAAGGCCAGCCGCCGCCCCCGGACCAGCTCGGCACGGGAGTTGAGCGCGAAGACCTCGATGGTGGCCTCGCCCTTCGCGGTCAGGCCCTGGTAGGCGCCGGACTCCAGGTAGAGCAGCAGGTGGTCGGCCGGGTCCTCGGCGGCCGGGTCGATCAGCAGCGGATCGCCCGCCGGGTCGCAGGGGAAGCGGTCCCGCTTCTGGTTGGAGTTGCAGTACGCGCAGGCCAGCAGGTGGTTGTGCCAGTCGAAGGTGCGCAACGGGGCCCGGGCGATCGGCTCGAAGTGGTCGATGTCGGTGCCCAGGTTGTCCCCGCAGTACATGCAGCGCAGCAGCCCCGGGGACATCTCGTGCAGCAGCGCGCGCAGCCGGGCCTTCGGCACCCGGGCGGTCCGCCAGGCCGCCCGCCCGCTGGCGGTGGTCACCCCGGCCCGCCGGATCGCCTCCGTCCGCTGCGCCAGCTCGGCCGCCAACCGGTCGTTCAGCGGCGGCCGTTGCAGCGGGATCACCGCCCACCGCCCAGTCTGTCCCGGGCCTCGTCCACCCGGGCCGCCAGCGAGGCGTTCAACTTGGCGCCCAGCTCCCGGTACTCGGCCAGCTCGGCGGCCGAGGCCCGCCCCGCGTACAGCTTCTGCTCCAGCGCGACCAGCAGCCGCCGCTCCGCCTCCGCCTGCGGCGAGTACACGCTGGGCATGGCGAACAGCTCGGTCAGCGCGGTGTCGTCGCCGCTGCCGTAGACCACCCGTTGGTGCAGGTCCTCGTCCAGCACGTACGGGCCACGGCGCTCGGCCGGGCCCGGCACCCGGACCAGCCCGCCGGGGTCGGCGGCCTGGCAGACGTAAGGGCTGTGGGTGGAGACGATGAACTGCAGGCCCGGGAAGTGCGTGACCAGCCAGTCGCCGAGCCGCTGCTGGCCCTCCGGGTGCAGGTGGGCCTCCGCCTCGTCGATCAGCACCACGCCGGTGACCGGCACCGTGGGCGGCGTGCCGTCGACCACCAACTCCTCGTCGGGGTGGGTGCGGTGGACCCTGGCCAGCAGGTCGAGCACCAGGCCGACCAGCTCGCCGGTGCCGCCGTCACCGAGCGGGGCCTCCCGGCCGGCCCCCGTGATGCGGATGCCGTCGCAGTCGATCCGGCCCAGGCGGCTGCCCTCCGGGAGCAGGCCGTCGTCCAGCAGCGCCCTCACCCCGCGGACCAGCTCGACCGAGCCCGGCTGGCGCTCCAGGGCCAGCAGCTGCTGGCCCGTCAGCCAGGAGACGCCCTCGGCGAGGTGGCGGCGGGCCGGGTAGTGCGCCAGGAAACCGAGCGGGCCGTTGCGGCGGCACTGCAGCCCGCCGGTCTCGGTCCTGGTCACCCGCCAGTGCGCGCCGTCCAACCGGACGCCGCCCTCCTCCGCCCCCTCCGGCAGCCAGCCCAGCGGGTCGGTCGGCTCGCCGAGGGCGGCCGCGACGGCGGCCAGCAGGGTGGTCTTCCCCGCTCCGTTGGGGCCGGCGAGCACCGTCCAGCCGGCGTGCGACCCGTCCGGCCTGGTCAGGTCCAGATCGACCGCCCGAGCGCCCCGGAAACCGCGCAGGTTCTCCACCTCGACCCTGGCGACGTACATCCGCCCACCCCCATGTCCAGTGCGATCAGCCTAGGAGTTGAGTACCCGTCAGGACATGATCCGGACCGGCAACTCCACGAGAACCTTTGGGTTGACCGGCGAACGTGGCTACGCCATCGGGGGCGCGAGGAACTGCGCGCAGGGGAACGGCACCACGTGCGACTGGCTCGCCTGCCCCGATCCCACGCTGGTCCGCCTTCCGCACTCGCGCAGTTCCTCGCGCCCCTGCGGGGCGCTCCTCCCGGAGCGTCAGGTGACGATGCGGACCGGGAGTTCGGCGAGGACGTCGCGGAGGGCGACGGCGAAGCGTTCGTACTCCGGGGCGCGGGCGGAGCCGGGGCGGGTGGCGAGGCCGATGCGGCGGCCGGGGGCGGGGTGGGCGAAGCGGACGGCGGAGAGGCGGTCGGTGCGGCCGGTCTCGACGTCGAGGGCGGTGGCCGGCAGGAGGGTGACGCCGAGGCCGCCGGCGACGAGCTGGACCAGGGTGGAGAGGCCGGCCGCCCGGGTGGAGCCGCCCGCGTCGGCGCCGACCTCGCGGCAGAGGTCGAGTGCCTGGTCCCGCAGGCAGTGCCCCTCCTCCAGCAGCAGCACGTCCAGGTCGAGCAGCACGTCCCGCGGCACGTCCGCCCGCCCGGCGAGCTCGTGCTCGGGCGGCACGACCAGCACGAAGTCCTCGTCGAAGAGCGGGACGTCCCGGGTCGGCGAGGAGCCGCCGGCCGGGAGGGCGAGCAGCAGCAGGTCGAGCCGCCCGTGGGCCAGCCCGTCCAGCAGCGAGGGGGTGCGCTCCTCGTGGACGTGCAGTTCGAGGTCGGGGTAGGAGCCCCTGACCAGCCGGAGCACGGTGGGCAGCAGGTACGGTGCCACGGTCGGGATCACCCCGAGGTGCAGCGGCCCGGTGAAGGGCCGCCGGGCGGCCTCGACCTCCTCGGTGAGGGCGTGCAGGGTGGTGAGCACCCGGCGCGCGTGGTCGGCGACCCGCTCCCCCAGCGGGGTGATGATGACCTTCCGGGTGGTCCGCTCGACCAGTTGGGCGCCGAGGGTCTCCTCCAGGGCGGCGACCGCCCCGGAGAGGGCGGGCTGGCTGGTGCCGCTGGCGGCGGCGGCCTCGCGGAAGTGGCGGTGTTCGGCGACGGCCAGGAAGGCCTTCAGCTGGGCGATCGTGGGGGTGCGGGGCGTGCGGGGCCTGGTGCTCATGGAACTGATAGCTCTCTCCGATCAGATGGATCGAGTCTAACGATTTCCCCTATCAGTCTCGGTGTGCGACTGTGGATGTTGTCCGGATACCGGACAAATCCCCTCAGTTTCCAAGCCTGGAGAAGCGAACGTGCTTACGATCGGTGACAAGTTCCCGGAGTTCGAACTCAACGCCTGTGTCGACCTCGACGCCGCGAACGCCTTCGCCGAGATCAACCACAAGTCCTACGAGGGCAAGTGGAAGATCGTCTTCTTCTGGCCGATGGACTTCACCTTCGTCTGCCCGACCGAGATCGCCGCGTTCGGCAAGCTGAACGAGGAGTTCGCGGACCGCGACGCCCAGATCCTCGGCGTCTCCGGCGACTCCGAGTTCGTGCACCACGCCTGGCGCAAGGACCACAAGGACCTGCGCGACCTGCCCTTCCCGATGCTGGCCGACGTCAAGCACGAGCTCATGCGGGCCTGCGGCGTCGAGGGCGCGGACGGCACCGCCCAGCGCGCGGTCTTCATCGTGGACCCGAACAACGAGATCCAGTTCGTCATGGTGACCGCCGGCTCCGTCGGCCGTAACCCCAAGGAGGTCCTGCGGGTGCTGGACGCCCTGCAGACCGACGAGCTGTGCCCGTGCAACTGGAACAAGGGCGAGGACACCCTCGACGCCCAGTCCCTGCTGGCGGGCTGACCCATGGCGCTCGACGAACTGAAGGCGGCCCTTCCGGAGTACGCGAAGGACCTGAAGCTCAACCTGAGCGCCGTGATAGGCAACTCCGAGCTGCCCTCCCAGCAGCTCTGGGGCACCGTGCTCTCCTGCGCCATGGCGACCCGCTCGGCCTCCGTGCTGCGCGAGCTGGAGCCGGTGGCCAAGGCCGAGCTGAGCCCGGCGGCGTACAACGCCGCCAAGGGCGCGGCCGCGATCATGGGCATGAACAACGTCTACTACCGGACCACCCACCTGCTGTCCGACAAGGACTACGCGGGCATGCGGGCCGGTCTGCGGATGAACATCATCGGCACCCCGGGCGTCGAGAAGGCCGACTTCGAGCTGTGGTGCTTCGCGGTCTCCGCGATCAACGGCTGCGGCCAGTGCCTCGACTCGCACGAGGGCGTGCTGCGCAAGGCCGGCGTCGACCAGGAGACCATCCAGGCCTCCATCAAGATCGCCGCGGTGGTCCAGGCCGTCGCCTCGGTGCTGGACGCCGAGGCCGCCATCTCCACCGACGCGCTGGTCTGACACCGCGTCAACCGACGAGGGGCCCCTTCCGGGTGAACCGGAAGGGGCCCCTCGTCGCGTGCGCGCCCTCAGGAGCGCTCGGCCGCCTGCGCGGCCTGGGCCGCCTCCAGCGCCTCGAAGACCTGCTGCCCGGCCGCCGCCCGGCGGCGCAGGTGGGAGACCACCGTGTTGGTCACCGCGATCAGCGGCACCGCCACCACCGCCCCGCCGATCCCCCCGACGATGGTGCCGGCCGCGACGCCGAGCACCACCGCGAGCGGGTGGACCCGCACCGCCCGGCCGAGGATCAGCGGCTGGAGCAGGTGCCCCTCGATCTGCTGCACCGCCACCAGCACCACCAGCACCATCAGGGCGGTGAACGGGCCCACCGTCACCAGCGCGATCAGCACCGCGATGGTCCCCGTCACCAGCGCGCCGACCAGCGGCACGAAGGCCCCGAGGAAGACGATCACCGCCAGCGGCATGGCCAGCGGCACCCCGAGCAGCTCGATGCCGATGCCGATGCAGAGCGCGTCGATGAAGGCCACGCAGACCGTGCCGCGCACGTACGCGGTCAGGGTGGTCCAGGCCTTGGGGCCGGCCCCGGCCATCGCGTAGCGGGACTGCCGGGGCAGCACGCCGAGCAGCCAGTTCCAGATCCGGGCACCGTCGTAGAGCAGGAAGAAGGTGGTGAAGAAGGCCAGCACCACCCCGGTCAGCACCTCGACCGCCACCGTCACGCCGGTGAAGCCGGCCGAGGTGATCTGCTCGGAGTTGGTGCCGATCGCGGTGGAGATCTGCTTGGCGAAGTCGGTGATCTGCTGCTCCGTCAGGTGCAGCGGCCCGGTGACCAGCCACTCCCGCAGGCGCTCGACGCCGGCCTGCACCTGGTCGGTGACGTCGTGCAGGTTGGTGCTCACCTGCCACACCACGAACCAGCCCACCAGACCGATGCCGCCTATCCCGGCCAGGAAGCTGCTGGCCGCCGCGAGCGAGCGCGGCACGCCGTGCCGCTTCTGCCAGGAGACCACCGGCTCCAGCAGGGCCGAGACCAGCAGCGCCGCCAGCACCGCGAAGGCCACCAGCCGGAGCATGTCGACCACCCGGAAGACCAGGTAGAGCGCCCCGGCCAGGAGCAGCAGCCGCCAGGTCGACTCGGCCGCCACCCGCAGCCCCCACGGCACCGCCTCGGCCGGGGTGGCCGGTCGGACCGGGTACGGGTCGCGGGCCGGCTCCGGCCGGGGCGGCTCGGCGGGGGCCTCGACGAAGACCCGCACCTGCGGCACGGCCTGCGGTTCGCGCTGCACCGGCAGTCCGGCTCCTCCCGTTCCCGGCTCGTGCGCCGGGCGCGCGGCCGACGCCGCGGACGCGGCCGAACCGGCCCGCGCCGCCCGCCGCTGCAGCGCCGCGCTCAACCGGGCCGCGGCCCGGGACATCCAGAGGCCCTGTGACACCTCGACCACCGCTCCCCGCTCGTGCCGTGGGTCCCGCCACGACGATCCGGGGACGACGCTACCGGGCCGGGCCTCGCGTCAGCCACGGGTATCCCGGACCGCTCCTGACAGACCGTCCGCAAACGGGAGGTTTCGGACACCACGATCCCGGGGAGGGGGCGGAGTACACGGACCAACTGTCCGCGGACCGGCCCGGAGGCACCAGGACCCCCTCCGGCCCCCGCGTCCGCACCCGGCCGCACCGCCCGCGCGCACGGTCAGCGCATCCGGGCGGCGCGGCCCACCGACGCCCCGGGCACGACGAAGGCCCCGACCTGATCGCAGGTCGGGGCCTTCGTCGTGGTGTCTAGTACCAGTGGTGGGACTGCCAGAACTGCCAGGCACCGCAGGGCGAGCCGTAGCGGCTGTTCATGTAGTTCAGGCCCCACTTGATCTGGGTCGCGGGGTTGGTGCGCCAGTCCGCGCCGGCCGAGGCCATCTTGGAACCGGGCAGCGCCTGGACCAGGCCGTACGCGCCGGAGCTCGGGTTGCTCGCCGTGTAGTTCCAGCCGCTCTCGCGCTTCACGATCTGGCTGAAGCACTGGAACTGCGTGTCGTTGCCGACGATCTGGAGGGCCATCTCCTGGACCGAGCCGGGGCTGACGGTGGCCATCACGGAGCGCGCCTTGGCGCGGTTCGCGGCCTCCTCGTCGGCCTTCCGCTTCTCCTCGGCCGCCTTCGCGGCCTTCTCCGCGTCGGCCTTGGCCTGCGCGTCCGCGGCCGCCTTCTGACGGGCCGCCTCCTCGGCGGCCTTCTTGGCGGCGGCGTCGGCCGAAGCCTGCTGAGCGGTCGCCTGGGCGGCGATGTGGTCGCTGACCGTCTGGGCGTGGGCGCCCACCGGGACGTCCTGGAGCAGGGTGGCTCCCGCGACGTCGACCGTCTGGGTCGGCTTGCCCTCGCTGCCCGAGGCCACGCCCACGACCGCACCGACTGCGGTGACGGCGGTGGCGGAGGCCACGGCAACTCCCCGGACCGAGATCCGAGTCACATGGTTTCCTTCCAGCAGCACCCACAGCCGTGACCGTCCGGGTGCACCATGCCCCTGGTCACTGGCCTCCATGGTGGTGCTCTGGTCACGGGAGACGCGGGCCCGGCACCTCTCCGGCAGGCCGGATCGGCGGTTCGTTCGGGCGGCGTACGGCTCATGGCTGTTCAGTTGTCCACCCGACGACCGGAGTTGTCGGGTGATATGTGCCGTACGCGGGGCCTGACAGAACCCTCACCATGCCGCACGGGGACGGGTCAACGCAATTCCCCTTCGCGTGGCAGATGTCACAGCCTCCGCCACCAGGACGTTTGACGGAGCACCGCCCGACAGACAGTCAGATCTGATGACAGCAACGGGACCTGATACTTCGTACCAGGTCCCGTTGTCCGGTCTTGCCCCGTTATGACCTCCCGGCCGGGGCGTTCCCGCAGGCCTCCTAGGGCCCGACGTCCTCCAGCATCTCGGTCACCAGGGCCGCGATCGGCGAACGCTCCGAGCGGGTCAGCGTGATGTGGGCGAACAGCGGATGGCCCTTCAGCTTCTCCACCACCGCGACCACGCCGTCGTACCGCCCCACCCGCAGGTTGTCCCGCTGGGCCACGTCGTGGGTGAGCACCACCCGCGAACCCTGGCCGATCCGGGAGAGCACGGTGAGCAGCACGTTCCGCTCCAGCGACTGGGCCTCGTCCACGATCACGAAGGCGTCGTGCAGCGAACGGCCCCGGATGTGGGTGAGCGGGAGCACCTCCAGCATCCCCCGGGAGATGACCTCCTCGATCACGTCCGGGGTGGTCACCGCCGAGAGCGTGTCGAAGACCGCCTGGGCCCACGGGCCCATCTTCTCCGCCTCGCTGCCCGGGAGGTAGCCCAACTCCTGCCCGCCGACCGCGTAGAGGGGACGGAAGACCATCACCTTGCGGTGCTGCCTCCGCTCCAGCACCGCCTCCAGACCGGCGCAGAGCGCCAGCGCGGACTTTCCGGTGCCGGCCCGGCCGCCCATCGAGACGATGCCGACCTCCTGGTCGAGCAACAGGTCGAGGGCGACCCGCTGTTCGGCACTGCGGCCGCGGAGCCCGAAGGCCTCCCGGTCCCCCCGGACCAGCCGCACCCGGCCGTCCGCGGTGACCCGGCCGAGGGCCCGGCCGCGCTCGGAGCTGAGCACCAGACCGGTGTGCACCGGCAGCTCCTCCGCGCCCTCCACGTCCACCGCGGCGTCGTGGCCCGCGCCGAACAGCGCGTCCACCTGGTCGCCGGAGACGTGGAGTTCGGACATCCCGGTGTAGCCCGAGGTGATCGCCAGCTCCGCGCGGTACTCCTCCGCGAGCAGACCGACCGAGCTGGCCTTGATCCGCATCGGCAGGTCCTTGGAGACGACGGTGACGTCGTACCCCTCGGCCTGGAGGTTGCGCGCGACCGCGAGGATCCGGGTGTCGGCCTCACCACCGCCGATGCGGTAGCCGGCCGGCAGCACCGAGGTGTCGGAGTGGTTGAGCTCCACCCTGATGGTGCCGCCCACCTCCCCCACCGGGATCGGCTCGTCGAGCCGGCCGAAGCGGACCCGGTAGTCGTCCAGCAGGCGCAGTGCCTGGCGGGCGAAGTAGCCGAGCTCCGGGTGGTGCCGCTTGGCCTCCAACTCGGTGACCACGACCACGGGGAGGACGACCTCGTGCTCCTCGAAGCGGGTCATGGCGAGTGGGTCCGCCAGGAGCACGCTGGTGTCGAGAACGTACGTGCGCCGGTCTGGTGTCCGGCGGCTCTTGGTACTGACCACTAGGCCTCCAGAGCCGGTCCCGCGACCCGGGTGGCCGGGTACCGGTCATGGTGGGTCTATTCCCTCACCCGAGACCTGACGAACCCTGCTGGAGATCATCCTCTTGGTTAACTTTCGGTGCGTCAGACCCACCGTGGGCCACCGGTCCTGGCCGACCGGGACCGACCGGGGCTACAGCCCCATCCGACGGTTCCTCAACTGGAAGTCCCGCAGGGCCCGGCGGAAGTCGACCTTCCGGAAGGCCGGCCAGTACGCCTCGCAGAAGCAGGCTGTCTCCTGCGGGGGTCGACCCCCGCACCCCCAGCCGACCCCGCGTCGCCGCCCGCCGGGCCGACCCGTACCGGGCCGTCGGGCCGGATGCCTCAGAGGCCCATCCGCCGGTTGCGCAGCTGGAAGTCCCGCAGGGCCCGCAGGAAGTCGACCTTCCGGAAGGCCGGCCAGTACGCCTCGCAGAAGTAGAACTCCGAGTGGGCGCTCTGCCAGAGCAGGAAGCCGGACAGGCGCTGCTCGCCGGAGGTGCGGATCACCAGGTCGGGGTCGGGCTGGCCCTTGGTGTAGAGGTGTTCGGCGATGTGCTCGACGTCGAGGAGTTCGGCGAGCTCCTCGATGGAGGTGCCGCGCTCGGCGTGCTCCTGGAGCAGGGAGCGGACCGCGTCGGTGATCTCGTGCCGCCCGCCGTAGCCGACCGCGACGTTGACGGTGATCCCGTTGACGTGGGCGGTGGCCTCGGCGGCGTCCTTGAGGGTGGAGGAGGTCCGCTCGGGGAGCAGGTCGAGCGCGCCGACCGGGTGGACCTTCCAGCGGCCGTCGGCGGCGAGCCGGCGGACGGTGTCCTCGATGATGCCGAGCAGCGGCAGCAGTTCGGCCGGCGGGCGGGAGAGGTTGTCGGTGGAGAGCATCCAGAGGGTGACCACCTGGACGTGCGTCTCCTCGCACCAGCCCAGGAACTCGCTGATCTTGTCGGCTCCGCGCTGGTGGCCGTCCACGGTGGTGCCACCGGTGGCCTTGGCCCAGCGGCGGTTCCCGTCCAGGATCACGCCGATGTGGTGCGGGGTGCTCTCCAGGTAGACCTCGACCCGGCGGCCGTACAGCCGGTAGGCGTTGTCCAGCAGGGTGCGGAGACCCGGCGTGCGCTCGACGACGTCGCGCAGACCCAATGTAGTTCGGTCCCTCCGTGCTCGGCCCCCGGGACGGGTACCGAAAAATACCCTGCGCAGCCTACTCCGGCACCGGTCCGCTCGGTAAAGCCGCAGGTACCGACCGTGTCACGACCTGACGTCGCCGCCGTGACCACGGACACGGAACGGTCTCCTGTTCCTTAAATATGGCGTAAGCCGACCGCCGACTCCTTGACGCTTGCCATTGGTCTAGTCCAGCTTTTGACCGAGAGCAGCGGACGCCCCACCGGCCGCCGCACTCACCGGAACCACAGCGGACCTCCCCTCCCCCACACGGAGCCGCCGCGCCCCCCACCGCGGCGGCTCCTCCCTCCTCCCACAGGAGCGTCTCCATGGCTCGTACGCTGTCGCAGCCGTCCCACCGGCGCCGGCGCAGCCCCGTCCCCGCCCTCGCGGCCGGCGGCACCGCACTCGCGCTGGCCGCCACCGGCCTGGCCCTGTTCGCGGGCGGCGCCAACGCCGCCGTCGGCAACCTGGTGGCCAACGGCGGCTTCGAGGCCGGGAACCTCTCCGGCTGGACCTGCACCGGCACCGCCTCGGCCGTCGCCTCCCCGGCGCACTCCGGCTCGTACGCGCTGAACGCGGCGCCGAGCAGCTCCGACACCGCCGAGTGCCGGCAGACCGTCAGCGTGCTGCCCAACACCAGCTACGCGCTGGCCGGTTGGGTTCAGGGCCCGTACACCTACCTCGGTGTCCGCGGCACCGGCGGCACCGACCCGTCGGTCTGGTCCAGCCAGTCCAGCTGGAACCAGCTCTCCACCAGCTTCACCACCGGCGCGGGCGTCAACAGCGTCACCCTGTACGTGCACGGCTGGTACGGCCAGGCCGCGTACCAGGCCGACGACATCACCCTGACCGGCCCGGGCGGCACCGCCTCCCCGACGCCGACCGTGACGCCGACCCCCACCCCGACCGCCACGCCGACGGTCACCCCCACGGCCACGCCGACCGTGACGCCCACCGTCACCCCGACGCCGACGCCGACGGTCACCCCCACGCCGACCCCCACGGTCACCCCGACCGGCCCGGTCACCGACCTGCCGAAGCACGTGCTGACCGGCTACTGGCACAACTTCGACAACGGCGCGACCGTCCAGAAGCTGAGCGAGGTGCAGAGCGCCTACGACATCATCGAGGTGTCGTTCGCCGACTCCGTCCCGACGAAGACCGGGGCGATCACCTTCCAGCTCGACCCGGGCCTGTCCAGCAAGCTCGGCGGCTACACCGACGCGCAGTTCCGCGCCGACGTGAAGGCCAAGCAGGCGGCCGGCAAGAAGGTCGTCCTCTCCATCGGCGGCCAGAACGGCGCCATCACGGTCAACGACGCGGCCGCCGCCACCGCCTTCACCGACAGCGCCTACGCGGTGCTGAAGGACTACGGCTTCGACGGCATCGACGTGGACCTGGAGAACGGGGTCAACCCGGAGCAGCTGGGCAACGCCCTGCTCAACCTGCAGGCGAAGATCGGCTCGAAGTTCGTCCTCACCATGGCGCCCGAGACCATCGGCGTCTACTCCACCGAGGGCGCGTACTTCAAGCTGGCGCTCAAGACCAAGTCCATCCTCACCGTGATGAACACCCAGTTCTACAACTCCGGTGGCATGAACGGCTGCGACGGCAAGGTCTACACCCAGGGCACCATCGACTTCATCACCTCCCAGGTCTGCACCCAGATCCAGGGCGGCCTGCGGCCCGACCAGGTCGGCATCGGCGTCCCGGCCTCGACCAAGGCGGCCGGCGGCGGCTACGTGGCCCCGAGCGTGGTCAACAACGCGCTCAGCTGCCTGGCCACCGGCACCAACTGCGGCTCCTTCGTCCCGCCGGCCAAGTGGCCGACCATCCGCGGCGCGATGACCTGGTCGACCAACTGGGACGCCAACAACGGCAACGCCTTCTCCAACACCGTGGGCCCGTTCGTCCACTCCATGCCGTAACACCTCCCCGGGTGCGCGCCCTATGAGGGTGGGGCCGCGCACCCACGAGGCCCGTCACGCCGCTCCGGGCGTGGCGGGCCTCTTCGCGTTCGGCGGGCCCCTCCTCCGGACATGACGGCCCGTCAACCCACAGGTGGTTTTCCGCCACTCCCGTCACACCCGCCACTGTGGTCCGCCTCACGTTTGCCCCGGGGGGACCGGGACGGATCGGACACGGTTTCCGGATACCGGCTCCACCGGCCCCGGAGGCCGGACGTTCGGGGGCGACATGACAAGGTCTCGTGATGGCCGATTAAAGCCGTGGTAAAACCGGTGCGCGTTCGTAGGATCGAATTGTTGCGAGGAGATGAAATCCGGAGCCTCGCGATGGACGACCCGAAAAACCGCCATCATTTACCGGGGAGTTGGGAAATGCGTACTTTCAAGAAGGCCGTCATCGGTTTCGTCAGCGCGGCCGCGCTGACCGTCGGCATGGCCGGCACCGCCTCGGCCGGCAGCTACAACGGCGTCTGCGAATCCGCCGGCGGCGGCGAGGCCTGCCTCTACTACACCTACAGCTACGACGGCTGGGTGTACGACACCCTGTACAGCAAGCCCAGCTACACCGGCACGTACTACGGCACCGAGACCCCGATCAACGACACCGTCGGCGCGGTCTGGAACCGTGACCCCGACAGCTCGCTGAAGCTGTTCACCGGCGCCAACTACACCGGCAGCGTCAAGGTGGTCGCGGGCGGCGGCAAGTTCAACACGCTCGGCACCGGATTCGCGAACGCCTTCAGTTCGCACTGCTTCTCCTCCAACGCCGGCTGCCCGTAATCGGCCGGAGGGGCGCCCCGGAATTCCCGGGGCGCCCCTCCGCATTTCCCGGAGTTTCCCGGAATTCCCCCGACAGAGCGAGGAGAAAGATCCGTGGCACGCCCGCACCCGCTCGGCGCCGCCTCGGCCCTGCTGGCCGTGGTCGCCGTCCTCACCGCCTGCCAGGCCGACCGGCCGGCCGAGCCGAGCGCGTTCTCGTCCGCGCTGCCGACCCGGACGGTCGCCGGGGCGGTGGCCCCCGTCCTGCCGTTGGACGCCTACCGGCTGACGCCGCCCCAGCTGGAGCGCCTCCAGCAGGCCACCGACCGGATCGCGGCCGACTGCATGCGGGCCAAGGGCCTGAGCTGGCCCGCCCGTCCCGCCGCGGCGGGCGAGGAGCACGACGTCAACGAGCGCCGCTACGGCGTCACCGACGCCCGGACGGTGGCCGCGATCGGCTACCGGGTGGCGCCGCCGCGCGGCCTGACGGCCGCTCAGGTCACCGAGCGGCGGCAGGCGGTGGAGGCCAGGAACGCCGCCATGACGGAGCCCCTGGTCGCGGCGTACACCGGGGAGGAGCCCGGTGCGACCACCCCGCAGCAGGCCGGGCGCGGCGGCTGCCGGGGCGAGGCCGAGCAGCGGCTCGGCGTCCCGGCCGGCCTGGCCGAGGGCGACGACCCGGTGGAGGCCGCCCTGCAGGCCGGGTGGCAGCGCACCGCCGAGGACGCCCGGGCCAAGGAGGCCGACGCTCGGTGGAGCACCTGCATGCGCGAGGCCGGTCTCGACTACCCCGATCCGCACCGGGCCGCGGGTGACCCGGCGTGGCGGCCGGGCGCGCCGGGCGTCCCGGCCTCCCCGGACGCCCGGGAGATCACCACCGCGAAGCAGGACCTCGACTGCAAGCGCCGCACCGGTTACCTGGCGGTCTGGCAGACCGTGGAGACCGAGCACCAGAACGCCCTGCTGAAGGAGCGCGAGCCGCAGCTGCGGGCCGCCGCCGAGGCCTGGCGGCAGGCGCTGGCGAAGGCCGAAGCGCTACTGGGCCAGTAGCACCGCGGCCAGCGTGCCGAGCAGCAGCGGCGGGCCGAAGGCCAGGTCGTCCCGGCGGCCGGCCCGGCGGGTGGCGAGCAGGGCGACCGCCCACAGGCCGGCCAGCAGGACGGTGAGCAGCAGGCCGGTGCGCACGGTGGACCAGCCGGTGACGGCCAGCAGGGCGCCCAGGCTGGGGGCCAGCTTGGCGTCGCCGAGGCCGATCGGGACCAGCAGGGCCAGCAGGGCGAAGCCGAGTCCGAGGGTCAGGGCCGCGAGCAGGCAGCGGAGCAGGGCCTGAGGCTCCGTCAGGGCCAGCAGGGCGGCGGTGCCCAGGGCCAGCGGGAGGGTGAGCACGTCGGGGAGGCGGTGCACCGAGGCGTCGATCAGGCCGAGCGGCACGCCGAGCAGGGCCAGCCAGACCAGGGCCGGCCAGCCGGGCACCCCGTACCCGGCCCCGACCGCGGCGCCCACCGCCACCGTCACGGCGGCCTGCACCGGCAGCGGCACCGGCCGCGCCGTCTCCCCCTCGTAGGGCACCGCCCAGCGGGCCACCGCCCACCGCACCCATACCACTGCGGCCAGCCCCGCCAGCGCCCCGCCCAGAATCGCCGTCATGGCCCACAGCCTCCCAGAACACCTGACGCTGTGGGCAAGGCCACTGCGGATCCGGGGCCCGGCGCCCGTAGCATTACCGAGCATGCAGGTCATCCAGTCCAGCAAGCTCGCCAATGTCTGCTACGACATCCGCGGCCCGGTGCTCGACGAGGCGATGCGACTGGAGGACCAGGGCCATCGCATCCTCAAGCTGAACACGGGCAACCCCGCCGCCTTCGGCTTCGAGGCGCCGCCCGAGATCCTCCAGGACATCCTGAAGAACCTCTCCTCGGCGCACGGCTACGGCGACTCCAAGGGCCTGCTCTCGGCCCGCCGCGCCATCGTGATGCACTACGAGGAGCGCGGCCTGCACGGCCTCACGGTGGAGGACGTCTTCCTCGGCAACGGCGTCTCCGAGCTGATCCAGCTGGCCATGACGGCCCTGCTGGACGACGGCGACGAGGTGCTCGTGCCGGCTCCGGACTACCCGCTGTGGACCGCCTCGGTCTCGCTGGCCGGCGGCACCGCCGTGCACTACCGCTGCGACGAGCAGTCCGAGTGGTACCCGGACCTGGCCGACATCGAGGCCAAGGTGACCGACCGGACCAGGGCGATCGTGGTGATCAACCCGAACAACCCGACCGGCGCGGTCTACCCGCAGGAGGTGCTGGAGGGGATCGTCGAGATCGCCCGCCGGCACAAGCTGGTGCTCTACGCGGACGAGATCTACGACAAGATCCTCTACGACGACGCGGTGCACGTCCCGCTGGCCACCCTGGCCCCGGACCTGTTCTGCGTGACCTTCAACGGGATGTCCAAGTCCTACCGGGTGGCGGGCTTCCGCTCCGGCTGGATGGTGCTCTCCGGCGACCGGCACCGGGCGGCCAGCTACATCGAGGGCCTGACCGTGCTGGCCAGCATGCGGCTGTGCGCCAACATGCCCGCCCAGCACGCGGTGGCCGCGGCGCTCGGCGGACGGCAGTCGATCAAGGACCTGCTGCTGCCCGGCGGGCGGCTGCTGGAGTCCCGGGACGCGGCGTACGAGCTGCTCAACCAGATCCCGGGGGTGAGCTGCGTCAAGCCCAAGGGCGCGCTCTACGCCTTCCCCCGGCTGGACCCGCAGGTCTACAAGATCAAGGACGACGCCAGGATGGTGCTCGACCTGCTCCGGGCCAAGCGCATCCTGATCGTCCAGGGCACCGGCTTCAACTGGCCCGAGCCGGACCACTTCCGGCTGGTCACCCTGCCCCGCCCGGAGGACATCACCGACGCCGTCACCCGGATCGGCGACTTCCTCTCCGGCTACGTGCAGCCGTAGCGCGCCCGCACCCGGAAACGGCCGGAGCCCCGCCCGGACGATCCCCAGAGGGTTGGGATCGTACGGTCGGGGCTCCGGCCGTTCTGTGACGCCGCGTCAGGCCACCCGGGCATCAGCCCAGGCGGTCGACCAGCGCCTCGTACTCGTCCCAGAGCGCCTTCGGCGTGTGCTCGCCGAACAGCTCCAGGTGGGCGGGGACCAGTGCGGCCTCCTTGCGCCAGATCTCCTTGTCGACCGAGAACAGCAGGTCGAGGTCGGCGTCGGCGATGTTCAGGCCCTTGAGGTCGAAGCCCTCGACGGTCGGCAGCACGCCGATCGGGGTCTCGACGCCCGCGCCGGTGCCCTCCAGGCGCTCGACGATCCACTTCAGCACCCGGGCGTTCTCGCCGTAGCCCGGCCAGACGAAGTCGCCGCCGGCGTTCTTGCGGAACCAGTTGACGTAGTAGATCTTCGGCAGCTTCGCGGCGTCGGCCTCGGCACCGAGCTTCAGCCAGTGGGCGAAGTAGTCGCCCATGTTGTAGCCGCAGAACGGCAGCATCGCGAACGGGTCGCGGCGCAGCTCGCCGACGGTGCCCTCCTGGGCGGCGGTCTTCTCGGAGGCGATGTTGGCGCCCAGGAAGACGCCGTGCTGCCAGTCGAAGGACTCGGTGACCAGCGGGACGGCGGTGGCCCGGCGGCCGCCGAACAGGATGGCCGAGATCGGCACGCCGGCCTGGTCCTCCCACTCCGGCGCGATGGTCGGGCACTGCGCGGCCGGGACGGCGAAGCGGGCGTTCGGGTGGGCGGCGGGGGTGCCGGACTCGGGGGTCCAGTCGTTGCCGCGCCAGTCGGTCAGGTGGGCCGGCGGCTCGTCGGTCAGGCCCTCCCACCAGACGTCGCCGTCGTCGGTCAGCGCGACGTTGGTGAAGACCGTGTTGCCCCAGAGGGTGTCGATCGCGTTGGCGTTGGTGTCGGTGCCGGTGCCGGGGGCGACGCCGAAGAAGCCGGCCTCCGGGTTGATGGCGTAGAGCTGGCCGTCGGCGCCGAAGCGCATCCAGGCGATGTCGTCGCCGATGGTCTCGACCTTCCAGCCCGGGATGGTCGGCTGGAGCATCGCCAGGTTGGTCTTGCCGCAGGCGGACGGGAAGGCGGCCGCGATGTACTTGGGCTCGGCGCCGCTCGGCGGGGTGAGCTTGAGGACGAGCATGTGCTCGGCCAGCCAGCCCTCGTCCCGGGCCATGGTGGAGGCGATCCGCAGCGCGTAGCACTTCTTGCCGAGCAGGGCGTTGCCGCCGTAGCCGGAGCCGAAGGACCAGATCTCGCGGGTCTCCGGGAAGTGCGAGATGTACTTGGTGGTGTTGCACGGCCACGGGACGTCCGCCTGGCCCTCGGCCAGCGGGGCGCCGACGGTGTGCACGGCCTTGACGAACTCGCCGTCCTCGCCGAGCTGGTCCAGCACGGCCTGGCCCATCCGGGTCATCACGCGCATCGAGACGGCGACGTAGGCGGAGTCGGTGATCTCGACGCCGTACGCGGCCAGCGGGGAGCCGACCGGGCCCATGGAGAACGGCACGACGTACATCGTGCGGCCCTTCATCGCGCCCTTGAAGAGGCCCTCGGCGCCGGTGAACAGCTCCCGCATCTCGGCGGGGGCCTTCCAGTTGTTGGTCGGGCCCGCGTCCTTCTCCTGCTCGGAGCAGATGTAGGTGCGGTCCTCGACCCGGGCGACGTCGGTCGGGTCGGAGGCGGCGTAGTAGGAGTTGGGCCGCTTCTCCTGGTTGAGCTTGGTGAAGGTGCCCTGGGCCACCAGCTGGTCGGCGAGGCGCTGGTACTCCTCCTCCGAGCCGTCGCACCAGACGACGGCGTCCGGCTGGGTCAGCTCCGCGATCTCGCTCACCCAGGCGAGCAGGCGCTTGTGACGGGTCGGCGCGGTTGCGCTGAGCGCAGAGATCTCGTTCGACACGATCGCTCCGTTTCACGCCATCTCGTCGGGGAGGCGGCGTCGCGGTGGTTGAGGGTGTCTACACCGTAGCTCCGCCCTCAAGGCCAGGACACGGCACAGAGGCGTGATTGGCGGAATCTTTACGCCTCCTTGTCCAAGTACTGGGGGGTAACAAGGCTCCGGCGTCCCTCTCTGGACCCCCGAGTGCCACCCTCGAACACTCCAGAACGTACAAAGGTGGCGATCATCACTTCCTACACGTCGGTAACCTACGGGACCGTAGGTAGGATCTGGCCATGACGGATGCTCTGACGCAGGCCCTGGCCGAGATCAAGCCCAAGTGGCGCGGATGGCTGCACGCGGGGATGTTCCCGGCCTCGGTGGCCGCCGGCATCGTGCTGATCTGTCTGGCCGGCTCGACCCCGGCCCGGATCGCCTGCACCGTGTACTCGATCAGCGCGTGGATGCTGTTCGGCGTGAGCGCCGTCTACCACCGCTTCGACTGGGGCCCGCGCGGCGACGCGATCCTGCGCCGGCTCGACCACGCGAACATCTTCCTGATCATCGCGGGCTCGTACACCCCGTTCACCATCCTGCTGCTGGACGGCGGCCGGCAGCAGGTGCTGCTCTGGCTGGTCTGGGGCGGAGCGCTGGCCGGGATCGCCTTCCGGGTCTTCTGGGTCGGCGCACCGCGCTGGCTCTACACCCCGTGCTACCTGGCACTGGGGTGGGCGGCGGTCTTCTTCCTGCCCGACTTCCTGCGCACCGGCGGCGTCGCGGTGCTGGTGCTGATGCTCGTCGGCGGGGTGCTCTACAGCGTGGGCGGCGTGGTGTACGGACTCAAGAAGCCGAACCCCTCACCGCGCTGGTTCGGCTTCCACGAGGTCTTCCACGCCTTCACCCTGGGGGCGTTCATCACGCAGTACGTCGGGGTCTCCCTGGTCGCGTACAGCGTCGCCCACTGAGGGCCCGTCAGCGGACGGTCCGGCCCTCCAGCCGCCGCCTGGCCCGGGCGCACTGCTCGCAGTGGTCGGCCTCCGGCCGGACGGCCGCCCTGCGGTGCATCGCCCGCACCTTGAACCGGCGGGCCACGTCCATCATCACCAGCGCCACCTCGGCCGCCGCCACGATCCAGACCATCCTCGGTCCGCCCAGCACGTAGGCCAGCACGACGGCCAACGCCGCCGCGATCGCGACCAGCGCCCCCGTGTACCTCACCGCCATCTGCTCCCCTTCTCCTGACACCCAACGGGACTCCGACGGCACACACGGTGACATGCCGGACCGGCAGGAAGGCGAACGAGGGGTCAACGCTTCGTCAAAAAAGACCGAGGACGCGGTGCCGGTTCCCCGGCCCCGCGTCCTCGGTCCTGCATGGGGCCCCGCTCCGCTAGCCGCGGGCCCTGCGCCGTGCCCGCAGGCCGAGGCCGGTCAGGGCGGTGGCCAGCAGGGCCGCGCCCGCCGTGCCCGCCGTCAGCAGCGACGGGCCGTCCGGCTCCGCCACCGGAGCGGCCTGGTAGCCACCGCCCTTGCCCTGCCGGTCGTAGACCGAGCCGGGCAGCTTGTCGCCGTAGCGCTGCTTCACCTGGCGCTGGTAGTCGGCCAGCGAGACCCCGGCGCCCACCGCCTTCCGGGCGTCCTCGTCCAGCGGGAGCACCCTGCCCCCGCGCAGCACGTACCAGGCGTCGATCTGCGGCTCGCGGAAGGCGGTGCCGCCTCCGCCGGCCGCGGCCTTCGCGGCGTAGTCGGTCTCGTCGCCACCGGTGGCGATGTTGACGACCCGCCAGCCCGCGCCCTGCCTGGCCGTCCAGACCGAGGCCACCTGGCCGTCGGCCGCCACCGCCTTGCTGGCGGTGAACTCCGCCCGGGCCACCGGGGCACCCGGGGTGCCGGCCACGAAGCCCGGGTCCAGCAGGTAGACCGGGACGGTGTCGCCGCTCAGCCGCGGTGCGGCCTCGGCGGCGGCCCGGGCCTCGTCGGCCGGGGAGAGCGCCAGCGACTGGTTCGGCGGGACGCCCTTGCGGGCGAAGAAGTGGCCCAACTGGTCCAGGACGGACGGGGACTGGGCCGCACCGCGGGCCGCGCTCAGCTCCGTGGGGGCGAGCTGGGCGGGAGCGCCGGGTGCCGGGTCGGCGGCCTGGGCGAGCGGGGCGGCGGCCAGGCCGAGGGTGGCGGCCAGCACGGTGGCGGCCGCGAGCCGGGAGGCTTGCTTGCGGATGGTGTCGGTCATGGTCGTCTCCTCAGGCGCCGATCCGGTAGAGGGAGTGGGTCCAGGAGAACGTGTTGTTGTTGACGTAGTAGTTGTAGTCCGCCCAGTTGTAGCGGTAGTTGGAGGGCCACGGGTCGCCCCAGTAGACCCAGTTGTTGCCGGTGTCGTAGCCGTAGAGCACGTGCATGTGGCCGCCGCCGGAGGACCACTGGATCCGGGTCTCGATCGGCCGGTTGGCGTCGATCTCGGTCTGCACCGTGCTGTAGCGCAGGTACCCGGTCACGTAGGAGCCGGAGTTGATGCCGATGTAGCGCAGCGCCGTCTGCACGTTCCCCAGCGTGGCCTGGTTGTTGGGGCAGCTGGAGTTGATCGAGCGGTTGAACGCGGCGTTGCAGAACTGGTTCTGGCTGTAGGTGTAGCCGAAGTAGGTGGCGATGGTGTTGCCGCTCGCCGCCCAGCACCAGTTGTCCTGCTGCTGTTGCTGCATGGTGAGGTTGAGCTTGCGCACCCCGAGGGCGGTGACGGCGCCGGGTGCCTGGGCGGTGGCCGCCCGGGCCTGGGGAGCGGTGGCGGCCTGGGCCGGGGTGCCGGTGGCGGCCACCAGGGTGGGGGCGATGACGCCGAGCGCGAGTGCGGCGACCGCACGGCGCAGGCGGGTCCTGGAGATCTGCATGGGCTTCTCCTCCTTGCGTTCCCGCAGGAGAGGGGATGTGGGGGTACCGCGATGGGGCGCGGTGCAGTGAGCATCGGGCCATGACGGGAGCCGGTCAACGCACCTCGTCGGGGCCCGGACGGGGGTGTGAACGAGGCCCCGCACGGTGTGAACACGGCCGGCACCCCGCGCACGTCAACACGTCCGGACCGGTGACAACTCGCCACCGGCGTGTGAATATTCACGGTCAACCCGACAGACGGGAGCCCGCCGTGCAGCAGACCGTCCACCCCGAGCTCGCCACCGCCCTCCGCACCGGCCCGTTCCACCTCGCCCTGCGCGCCGCCATCGCGGCCCGCGGCCTCGCCCTCCACCGCCTGCGGCTGCACCTGGCCCAGCGCGGCGTCCAGGTCGGGGTGACCAGCCTGAGCTACTGGCAGCAGGGGCGGCGACGGCCCGAACGGCCCGAATCCCTGCGCGCCGTACGGATCCTGGAGGAGGTGCTGGAACTCCCCGAGCACTCCCTCACCCGCCTGCTCGGCCCCCGCCAGGCGGCACCGGCCGAGGCCGCCGGGCCCGCCACCCGCCCGTACCGGGACCTGATCGCACCGGCCGTCGCCGTGGACGGCCTGCTCGCCACCATCGCCTCACCGCCGGACACCGGCCTGCACACCATCACCCACATCGAACGGGTCCGGATCGGCGCCGACCGGCAGATGGTCCGCCGCGACTCCCAACACGCCCTGCGGGCGCACCGCGACGGGATCGACCGGTACCTGGCGCTCTACCAGGGGGATCCGGGGTGCGACATCGGGGTGGTGCGGGTGCGGGGTGAGGAGAACTGCCGGCCGGGGCGGGTCCGGCGCGACCCGGAGGCCGAACTGCTGGTCGCTGAACTGCTGTTGGACCGGCGGCTGCGGACCGGGGACACCCATCTGCTGGGGTACGGGTTCGACGACGCCCCGGCGGCGGAGCCGTCCACCGAGTACGTCCGCGGCTTCAACTCCGGCGCCGGGCAGTACGTCCTGCAGGTCACCTTCCATCCGGAGGCGCTGCCGGTCCGGTGCCACCGCTTCGCCAGCCGGGCGCCGGGCGAACCACCCTACGAGACGGAGGAGTTGACGCTGGACGGGCACCACTGCGTGCACCTGGTCGCCAGCTCGCTCAGCCCGTGCCTGCTCGGCATCCGCTGGGACTGGGAGTAGGCGCCACGCCGAGGAACGCCCCGCAGGGGCGCGAGGAACTGCGCGCGGGGGAACGGCAGCACGTGCAACTGGCTGACGTGCCCCGATCTAGCGCTGGTCCGCCTTCCGGACTCGCGCAGTTCCTCGCGCCCCTGGGGCCTCCGGCCCCGGAGCACGGCCACGTGGCGTCACCTCAGGCGAAGTCGATGGAGACGCAGTCCTCGACCGGCCGGTAGCCGAGCTTCTGGTAGATGGAGTTGCTGGTGGGGTTGGCCAGGTCGGTGTAGAGCAGCACCTCGGCCGCGCCGGCGGCGAGGGCGTGGGCGGAGCCGGCCGCGACGACGCCGCTGGCGTAACCGTGGCCCCGGTGCTGCGGCGGGGTATAGACGGGCCCGATCCGTGACATCCCGGCGAGGACGTCGCTGACCCCGGCGAAGGAGACCACCTCGCCCTGGTGCTCCCAGACGTGCAGGTGGCCGCGGGCGATCCGCCGCTCCACGGTGGGCCGGTGGTTCTCGCCCGGGATGCCGACCTCGGCCTCGGCGACGAAGGCGGCGAACCAGTCCGTCAGGAGGTCGGCCTCGTCCGGGGTGGCGAGCCGGACGGAGCCCTTCGGCAGCGGCGACGGGTCCGTCAGATCTCCGAGCCGGTAGAGCCGTTCGTTGCTGTTGACGCTGCTGCCGACCCCGGTCTCCCGCTCCCAGGCCTCGGCGAAGGCCCGGGCCGCGACGGTCTCGCCGCCGACCGCCGGCACCTCCCGCCGGTCGGCGCCGAGCGCCGTCGCCAGCTCGGCGGCCGCCTCGGGCGGCATGGTGCTGAGCCGGAGCGGGAACGGCGGCGTCCGGCAGAAGGCGCCGGCCACCGGTGCGTCCGGGGCCGGCCGCCACCAGCCGAACCACGGGTCGGCCTCGCCGAAGACGTGCAGGCCGCTCAGGGTCAGGTTGTGCACCAGGGTCAGCAGGACGGTGTTCCCGGCCGGATGGGCCGCCAGGAAATCGCCCGCGTGCGTCCGGAATTCGTCCAGGGAGGAGGAGAGGGTCCAGTTCATGCCGCATCCTCCCTGATCAGCGGCGCTTCACGCACCTCCATTACCGTCGGTCCGGGCCCCCACCTTGGCCGCCAGCTCGGCCGCCTGCGCCACCGGTGCCTCGCAGACGAAGTGGTGGCAGACGTACGCCCCCGCGGCCCCGCCCACCAGCGGCCGCCCGGCCAGCAGCGGCACCTCGGAGGAGCCGGGCTCCCCGACCGCGACCACGGCGCCCGGCGCGGTGCCGAGCAGCGCCGTCCGGTGCAGCAGCGCCCGCCCGGCGTCGCCCTCGGCGCCGACCACGGCCACCTCGCGCGGCCCGTCGGCCAGCGCCTCGGCGGCGGCCAGGCCCCACCCGACGAACCGCGGCGCCCGGCCGCCGAGCGCGCCGACGATGGCCAGCGCCCCCTCGGCCGCCGTGCGGTGCCGCTCGGAGCCGGTGTACGCGGCGTAGGTCAGCAGCGCCTGGGCGGCGGCCGTCCAGCCGGAGGGGGTGGCGTTGTCGGTCGGGTCCTGCGGGCGGCGGATCAGCTGCTCGGCGTCGTCGGCGGTGTCGTAGAGCGCGCCCGACGCCTCGTCGCGGAAGTGCGCCAGCACCGTGTCCAGCAGCCCGCCCGCCAGCCCGAGCCACTCGGCCCCGCCGGTCACCGCGTAGAGCGCGAGGAAGCCCTCGGCGGTGTCCGCGTAGTCCTCCAGCACGCCCGCGTTGGCCCCGGCCCGGCCGTCCCGGGAGGTGCGCAGCAGCCGGCCGTCCTCGCCGAGGTGCACGGTGATCAGCAGGTCGGCGGCGCGTTCGGCGGCCTCGACCAGGTCGGGCCGCTCCAGCAGGGCGCCGGTCTCGGCCAGCGCGGCGATGGCCAGGCCGTTCCAGGCCGCCACCACCTTGTCGTCCCGGGCCGGGGCCGGACGCTTCAGCCGGGCCTCGTACAGCGCCGTCCGGATCCGGTCGTGGGCGACCTCGTCCACCGGGTCGGAGAGCAGCTGGAGCACCGAACTCCCGTGCTCGAAGGTGCCCTCCGCCGTCACCTCGAACAGCACCGCGGCCAGCGCCCCGTCCTCCTCCCCCAGCACCTCGGCCAGCTGCTGCGGGGTCCACGCGTAGTAGGCGCCCTCGGCGTTCTCGCCGCTCGCCGCGTCCAGGCTGTCCGCGTCCAGCGCGGAGGCGAACCCGCCCTCGGGGGTGCGGAGTTCGCGCAGCAGGAAGTCCGCGGTCTCCAGCGCGATGCGGCGCGGCAGGACGTCGCCGGTGGTCCGCCACAGGTGCAGGTAGGCGCGGAGCAGCAGGGCGTTGTCGTAGAGCATCTTCTCGAAGTGCGGCACCACCCAGCGGTTGTCCACCGCGTAGCGGGCGAAGCCGCCGCCGAGCTGGTCGTAGATCCCGCCGCGGGCCATCGCCTCGCAGCTGTGCCCGGCCATCGCGAGCGCCTCGGCCGAACCGGTCCGGGCGTGGTGGCGCAGCAGGAACTCGATCGCCATCGACGGCGGGAACTTGGGTGCCCCGCCGAAGCCGCCCCACTTCTCGTCGTACGAGCGCCCCAGCTCGGCCACCGCGGCCGCCAGCCCCTCGGCCCCGGGCGCCTCGTGCACCCCGCTGCCGACCCCGTACACCGAGGCGCGCTCCGCCAGGTCGGCCCGGATCCGGGCGGCCACCTCGCCGACCTCGTCCCGGCGGTCCCGCCAGGCGGAGTTCACCCCCTCCAGCACCTGCCGGAAGCCCGGCAGGCCGTGCCGGGGCTTCGGCGGGAAGTACGTCCCGAAGTAGAAGGGCTCCTGACCGGGCGTCAGGAAGACCGTCATCGGCCACCCGCCCTGCCCGGTGGCCGCCTGCACCGCCTCCATGTAGACGGCGTCCACGTCCGGCCGCTCCTCGCGGTCCACCTTGACGGCCACGAAGTGTTCGTTGGCGTACTCCGCCACCGACTCGTCCTCGAAGGACTCGTGGGCCATCACGTGGCACCAGTGGCAGGCCGCGTAGCCGACGCTGAGCAGCACCGGCACCCCGCGCCGCTCCGCCTCCTCGAAGGCCTCCGGCCCCCAGGGCCACCAGTCGACCGGATTGTCGGCGTGCTGCAGCAGGTACGGCGAGGTCGCGTCCGCGAGACGGTTCGGCATGGCCCCATCCTTGCGCATCGGGTGCCCTCCGCGTCGAACCTGGTGGTGCGGATACCCCTCTCAATACACATATGGACGCCCTTCTGACGGCCCGTTAGCGTCCTCATCGTGCATATCCGTTAATTCGAAAAAGCACCCCGGAAGTGCGTCCCTCGCGATCCATGATGTGGCGGTGTGAAATGTCCCAGGACGGCAAGCGGAATCGAGGAGCCGGTATCCGGCCGGCGTTCGGCGGCGAACCGGAAGTACTGATCGTCGGCGGTGGCCCCGTCGGTCTGGTGCTCGGCTGTGAACTTCTCCAGCAGGGCGTCGGGGTCAGGGTGGTGGAGCGGCGGCCGAGCCCGCGGGGCAGTGCCGGTCTGCATTCGCGGGCCATCCTGATCTGGCCCCGGATACTCGAGCAGTTGCGCCGGGTCGGCGTCAGCGAACGGCTGGTCGAGGCCGGGCACGTGCTCCCCGCGGTGGACTACTTCGCCGAGGGCCGCCCGCGCGGCTCGGTGCGGATGGACCGGCTGCCCGACACCCCCTACCCCTTCGTCCTGACGCTGGCCCAGGGCGAGACCGAGGAGATCCTCCGGTCCCGGCTCACCGAGCTGGGCGGGGTGGTCGAGTACGAGACCGCCCTGGAGGGGCTGGAGCACGGCACGGCCGACGACGACCGGCCGAAGGTCAGGCTGCGGCGGGCGGACGGCACCGAGGAGACCGTCGTCCCGCAGTACCTGGTGGGTGCCGACGGCGCCGGCAGCACCCTGCGCGAGCTGCTCGGCATCGCCTTCGACCCCGAACCGATCGACGTCAGCTACGCGATCGGCGACTTCGCGATCAGCGGAGGGGTGCCGCACAGCGTGCAGTACTACTACTCGCCGAACGGCATCGCGGTGGTGGTGCCGCTGAAGAACGGGCTCTACCGCCTGGCGGGCAACGTGCCGCACCGCGGCGAGGAGGCCGGCCCGCCGACCCTGGAGCTGTTCCAGAACATGCTGCGCCAGCGGGCCCGGCTCTCGGTCCGGCTCGCCGAGCCGCTGTGGACCAGCTCCTTCCGGCCGCGCTGCGGCGTGGTGCACCAGTACCGCAGCGGCCGGTGCTTCCTGGCCGGCGACGCCGCGCACGTGGTCAGCCCGGCGGGCGGCCAGGGGATGAACCTGGGCCTGCAGGACGCCGTGAACCTCGGCTGGAAGCTGGGCGGGGTGCTCCGCGGGCAGCTGGACCACTCGATCCTGAACACCTACCACCCCGAGCGCAGCGCCGCCGCCGAGCGGGTCGGCCGGGCCGCTGCCACCCAGATCCGCTACGGCACGGTGCGCGGCGCCTTCAAGGTCGGCCTGCGGGACAACCTGTTCCACGCCTCCCACTACGCGGGCGTGCTGCAGCGGGGCATGGCGCCGCTGCTCGCCCAGACCGACTTCACCTACGGCCGCCAGCCGCTCGGAGTGACCGGCTGGGGCGTGCGCCGGCCGGCCCAGGAGGGCGACCGGCTCCCGCTCTTCGCCGGGCCCGCGGCCCTGGCCGGTCTGCCCGTCCTCGACCTGGAGCAGTACACCGTGCTGCTCTGGCCGGGCCGCCGCGCGGACCGGGACTGGGCGGCCGAGGCGGCCGTGCTGCGGCAGCGGCTGGCCGACCTGGCGCCGGTGCACGACCTGTCCACCGTCTTCGGCCGGGCGCACACCTGGCTGCTGGACGCCCTCGGCAGCGCCCCGGCGCTGGCCGTGGTGCGCCCGGACGGCCACCTGGCCCTGCGCACGGGGCCCGGCCGGCCCGAGCAGGTGGCCGCCTTCCTGGCCGAGCAGCGCCCGGGCGCCGCCCTGCTGCGCGGGGAGCTCGCCGCACGCCCGGCCGACGCCGCACTTCTCACCTGACCCGACGTCACCCGAACCTTCACCGACCAGCGACGAGTAGCAAGAGGAGCACAGCCGTGTCCGAGAACGCCACCACCGTGCGCGGGACCGCCGAGACCGTCCAGGAGTTCTTCAACCGCTTCGGGGCCGGTGACCGCACCGGCATGCTGGAGCTGTTCGCCGAGACCACCGACTTCGAGGTCCCCGGGGCGCCGACCGTGCCGTGGACCGGACAGCGGTCGACCCACGGGCAGATCGCGGAGTTCATCCGCAGCGCGACGGAGGACGTCGCCACCAAGGCCTTCAACGTCGACCACATCCTGGTGGACGGTCAGCACGCCGTCGTACTAGGCGACTTCGCGCACGAGGTGCTGAGCACCGGCAAGGTCTTCGCGAGCCGGTTCGCCCTGCACGTCACGGTCACCGACGGCCTGATCACCACCTACCGGATGTACGAGAACAGCGTCGCGGCGGCCTTCGCCTTCGCCGGCTGAGGGGGACCCACCATGTCGACCACCGACCAGAGCGTCGTCGCGCCCGCGGCGGCCGGCGACCGACTCGACGGCAGGCAGCGCTGGCTGCTCGTCCTGCTCCTCGGAGCCCAGTTCCTGATCGCGCTGGACTTCTCGATCCTCAACGTGGCCCTGCCGGACATCGGCACGGGCATGGGCTTCAGCCCGGAGAACCTGCAGTGGGTCGTGACGCTGTTCGCGCTCAGCTCGGCCGGCTTCACCCTGCTGTTCGGCCGGGTGGCCGAGATCGCCGGACGGCGCAACGTGTTCATGGGCGGCATGGTGGTGCTCGCACTCGCCTCGCTGACCGGCGGCCTGGCCGACTCCCAGACCGTCCTGCTGGTGGCCCGGGTCGCGCAGGGCCTGGGCACGGCCGCGGTCGCGCCCACCGCCATGGCGCTGCTCACCACCTCCTTCCCCGAAGGCCCGGCCCGGCAGCGGGCGTTGGGCCTGAGCGGTGCGCTGCTCTCGGCCGGCTTCACCACCGGAGCGGTCGCCGGCGGCCTGCTCACCGGCCTGGTGAGCTGGCGCTGGGCGTTCCTGATCAACATCCCGGTCTGCGTCGCGGTGCTGGCCGTCGCCCCGGGGCTGATCTCCGACCGCAGCCGCGGCGGGCGGGCCCGGCTGGACGTGCCCGGAGCGGTCACCGTCACCGGTGGCCTGCTCGCGCTGAGCTACGGCGTCACCTCGGGCGGGCACGAGGGCTTCGGCAGCACCACCACACTCGTCTCGCTCGCGGCCGCGGTCGTGCTGCTGGGGGCGTTCTGGGCGGTGGAGCTGCGCCAGGAGCAGCCGCTGGTGTCGCTGCGGGTGCTCGCCCGGCCCACCGTGAAGTGGGGCAACCTCGGCGGGCTGATCACCTTCACGATGTTCAGCGCCGTCATCTTCCTGATGACGCTCTACCTCCAGCAGGTGCTGGACTACTCGCCGCTGGTCACCGGCCTGGCCTTCGGCCTCCAGGGCGCGGCCGCCTTCTTCGCCGGTCTGCTGGCCGGCCCGCTGATCAGTCGGCTCGGCGGCAGCCGGGTCACCCTGGTGGGCGGCCTGGTGGTGCAGTCGGCCGTGACGGCCTCGCTCTTCCTGGTCGGCGCGGACCGCTCGTGGATGGTCCTGGTCCTGGTCGCGACCACGGTCGGCGGCTTCGCCCACGTGCTGAGCGTGGTCTCCTTCATGGTGACCAGCACCTCGGGGCTGGACGACGAGGAGCAGGGCCTGGCCACCGGCCTCGCCACCCTGACCCAGCAGGTGGGCATCACCCTGGGCATCCCGGTGATGAGCGCGGTCGCCACCGCGCGCACCGAGGCGCTCTCCGGCCGGACCCCCGAGCAGGCGATGCTGGGCGGGACGACGCTGGCCCTGCTGGTGGACGCGGCGATCGTGCTGGTCGCGGCCGTGGTCATCGGGCTGGCGCTGCGGCGGGTGGCCCCCGGGGCGGCTGCGGCCACCGACTGACGCGCCGTCACGCCGCCGCGTCCGGAAGGACGGAACGACCCGGAACCGGTTGCCCGGTTCCGGGTCGTTCCGTCGTTCTGTTCTGTTCCGTTCCGTTCCGTCAACCGTCCCAGTCCGCCAGGGGCTCGTCGCCCTGCGCGGCCCGCAGCAGCCTCTGGAGCTTCTGGGTGGTCTGCGAGGTCCTGCGCGGGACGTGCAGGATCAGCTGCACGTTCTCGTTGGCGGCGAGGTTCCAGTGGTGGACGTCGAAGCTGAGCCGGCCGACCATCGGGTGGTCGATCTCCTTGAGCCGGTGGTCGGCGTCCAGCACCTCGTGGCTGTGCCAGAGCCGCCGGAACTCCTCGCTCCGCTCCTGCAGCGACTCCACCAGGGCCTCCAACTGCGGATCGCCGAAGTGCTCCGCCATGCTGGCCCGGAACTTGGCCACCGTGACCCGGGCCAGCTCGTCGGAGTCGACGTACCGCGAGCGCGAGATCCGGTCGGTGAAGTAGACCTCCAGCAGGTTGGTGTTGAACTCGCCGAACCCGAAGACCTCGTAGACCGCCGCGTTGACGGCCAGGACGTTCCAGAACTTGTCGAGGATGAAGGCCGGGTTCGGCAGCCACTCGTCCACCACGTGGGCCAGCCGCATCTGGTCCAGCACGCCCTCGGCGGAGGTGTCCTTGGCCACCCGCGGCATCCCTGCCAGCTTGAACAGGTAGTCCTCCTCCGTGGCGTTCAGGCACAGCGCACGGCTGATCGCCCTGACCACGGACTCGGAGACGTTGATGTCGCGCCCCTGCTCCACCCAGGTGTACCAGGAGGTGCCGACGCCGGCCCGGACCGCCACCTCCTCCCGCCTCAGCCCGGGAGTACGTCTTCGGCTCGACGGTGCGAAGCCCAGTTCGTCGGGGGACAGTCTGGCGCGACGACCGCGTAAGAACTGCCCTAATTCCTGCAAGCGCCTCTGCTGCCCAACCCCCGTCATCCCACTCATGGCTTCGATGCTTGCCGCAACCTGACGGTGTGTCAAGCAATGTTTTGGCAATGACGGCGGTATCGGCTAGGGGATCAGGCGCTTTATCGTGCGGAAACATTCAGAAGTGAACCACGGGCAAATCGAAGCGAAGTCTCCACTCTCTTTAATAGTGTCATATATACGACAAAACCCGCACTCGACGAGTGCGGGTTCTGCGGGCGGACGGAGCCGGCTCAGCCGGCGGGGACGGGCAGCAGCCCCTGCTCGGCCAGCACCTTCCGCACCACGGCGACGCCGTTGAAGGTGCGCGGGAAGCCGACGAAGACCAGACAGTGCAGGACCGTCTCCACGATCTCCTGCGGGGTGGCCCCCACTTCGAGGGCGACCTTGGTGTGGAACGAGAGCTGGGGCTCGCAGTCGCCGAGCGCCAGCAGCGAGGCCAGGGTCAGGAGTTGACGCTGCTTCGGGTCGAGCCCGGGCCTGCTGTAGACGTCCCCGAACGCGAACTCCGCGACGTACCGGCCCAGATCGGGCGCCACGTCACTCAGGGCGTCGAAGATCACCTGGGCGTCGCCGCCGATCTCCGCGAGCTTGGCGACCCCGCGCTCGAACCGCTCGCCGGGGGGCTGCGTCATGATCGCTCTCCAAGGGTGAGGCGCCGGAGGTCAGTTGGCCACGGCGGCGTGGCGGGCGGTGAAGTCCAGGATCCGGCCCCAGGCGTCGGTGCAGGCCTCCTGCCACTCGGCGAAGCCCCGGTCGAAGAAGGAGTGCGGGGCACCCTCGTAGACCTGGCTCTCGTAGGTCTTGCCGGCCTTCTCCAGGGCGCCGGTGAAGGCGTCGAACTCCTCCGGCGTGGTGGCCACGTCGCTGCCGGCGATGAGCAGCAGCAGCGGCACCTCCATGCCGTCGACCGCGTCCTCGACCAGCTTGGGCTGGCCGTAGAAGCCGATGGTGCCCGCCAGGCCCAGGCCGGCCGCCGACAGGCGCCAGGACTGGCTGCCGCCGAAGCAGAAGCCGACCGTGAAGACCGGGCCCGGGGCGGTCTCGGCCAGGTGCGCGACGGCCGCCTTGACGTCCAGCGCGACCTCGTCGGGCTGCACCAGCGGCAGGTACTGCTGCCAGTCGAACTCGTCGTCCCGCGCGCCGATGCCGGCCGTGCGGCCGTAGTAGTCGAGCGCCAGCACGGTGAACCCGGCCTCGGCGAAGCGCTGTGCCAGCTCCCGGTAGTACGGGTGCACGCCCCGGACGTCCGGGAGGATGACGACGCTGCGGCCGTTGGGCTCGGCCGGCACCGCGCGGTAGGCCTCGAAGACGTTGCCGTCCTCGGTGGTCAGCCGGACGATGCCGTGCTCGGCGACCTCACCCGGGTTCTCGATGCCCGGCGGACGGCTGTCGGTGGGGTGGCACATGGTGAACTGCCTTTCGATGATGGGTGGTTACCGCCCCTGGACGGGGAGGCCACGGGGCCCGGCCGCCGCGCTGACGGCGCAGGTGAGGCGAGCGGTGGAGCTGAGCTTTCCGGTGTGGTCGCTGATCTCGATCCCGTACGTGGCGTGCGCCCCCGCTTCGTGCAGAGGGCGGCAGACGCCGGTGACCAGCCCGCTCGACGCCCAGCGGTGGTGGGTGACCGACAGGTCGAGGCCCACCACGCTGCCGCCGGGGCCGGCGTGCAGCCAGGCCGCCACCGAGCCGAGCGTCTCGGCCAGCACGGCGTTGGCGCCGCCGTGCAGGATCCCGACCGGTTGGCGGTTGCCCCGGACCGGCATCGTGCCGATCACCAGGCCCGGTTCGCAGCGCAGGATCTCGATGCCCAGACGTGTGACGAGCTGCTCGTCCGCGTACTCCGGCAGGACCGCGACCGGCCCTAGCGACATCGCTGGCACAACCACCTCCGGAACGCGGGAGCCGATGCGAACGACCCTAGCGGCAAAAGCAGTTGGAATACGGCCCGGTGCGTAGTGGCCTCAAGGGTGGTACTGGCAGTAACAGCATCAGCACCTATGTGCCTCGCAGAACTTTTCTCGTGTTAGCTTTCGAATCAGCGGTCGCCGGCCGGATTTCCGCTCCGGTGGCCCGCCATGCGCACCGGCATTTTCATGGGGGAAAAACATGCCTGGAACCGCAGTTCACCTCGATTCGGTGGACGACTACCTCGGACCGGCCGAGAAGAGATTCTTCGGCGCCGGATTCCGCCGCGTCGAATACGACTACCAACCCGTCTCGGTCCGGTCCCTGGCCGACGGCAGCGTGATGCTGCACACCCTGCTCGGCGTGGCCTATCCCGCCGACTGGTCCCGCAAGGGCCGCAGCGCCGACCTCCGGCCGCACCTGAGCACCGTGGACGGTCTGATCACCGCGGTGCAGCTGAGCGAACTGACGCTCACCCACTCCTTCGGGCTGTCGGCCGCCGACCGCCGCCGGATGCTGGTCCGGTCCGTGCGGATCAAGGCCGGCACCACCCCGGACGAGGAGCTCGGGCGGCTCCAGGTGACGACCCGTCTGCTGACCAGCGTCACGGACCCGGCGGCGCTGAACGGCCAGTCCTCGGTCCTGGAGACCCGCCTCGGCGGCATGCGGGTGCGCTGCGAGATCGACCACGCCGCCGTCGGCCGCCCGCTCGGGCGCTCCGTCGGCCGGGCCCGCTACGCCGGCCCGGACAGCCTGCTCGGCCCGGCCGAGGAGCGCTACTACGGCACCGGCTTCGCCCGGCAGGCGCACGCGCTGCGCCGGGTCCTCGTCGAGCCGGAGCGGCTGCGGGCCGAGGCCGGGGTGCACATCGCCCGCGCCGGGCTGGTCGCCGACCAGGGCATCGAGGGCCGCTACCAGCCCTTCCTGGGCATGGTCGACAGCTTCGTGGTGAGCCTGCAGCTCGGACAGGTCCTGCTCTACGAGCTGGACGGCACCGAGCGCGGCGCCAGCAACACGCTGTGGATGCGCGGCACCGAGATCGTCGCGGCGCCGGTGCCCCAGGTGTGCAGCGACGGCGCGGCGGCCGTCACCCGGCTGGAGAACGCCCAACTGCTGGAGCGCCCCGACGGCGTCTGGCGGACCGCGGACGTGGTCGGCGTGCTCGGCGGGGTCACCACCCGCTGCTCCGTGACCCACCGCCTCCCCTGAACGACCCTGCCCCGTACGGCAGTCGACACCCTTTCCACGACCGGATCACCAGGAGGACCTCATGCGCATCGCGATCTCCGGCACCTACTCGTCCGGCAAGACCTTCACCTCGTACGCCCTGTCCCACCTCACCGGCATCCCGCGGACCCGCGCCCGCACCATGCGCGAGCTGCTGCCCGAGGCCGTCCCCGGCAAGACCCTGGAGCAGTGCACCGCCGCCGAGTTGGTGCAGCTGATCGTGCGCCGGCACTCGGAGCGCGCGGTCTTCGAGAGCCGCTTCGGCGACGCCTTCATCTCCGACGGCACCTCGCTGCAGGAGTGGATCTACGGCTCGGTCCGGGTGATCGTCGGCATCAACCCGAACGCCTCGCTCCACCTCGGCGAGCTGGAGAGCGTCGACCGCACCCCGGAGATCAAGGTCTTCGACGAGGTGATGGCGCAGCTCGGCGTGTACTTCAAGCAGCACGTCCAGCAGACCTACGACGTCTTCGTCCACCTGCCGAACGAGCTGACGCTGGCCAAGGACGGCCACCGTCCGGTCAACGAGCGCTTCCGCTCGATGGCCGACGAGCGGCTGCTGGAGATGGCCGCCGAACTCGGCATCCCGGCGCACATCGTGGGCGGCACGATCCCCGAGCGCCTGGAGCGGATCCTCGAGGTCTTCGGCCTGCAGCCGAAGATGGGCATCGAGGAGGCGATCGAGCTCGCACAGCGCGAGTACCAGGCGGTCGACATGACCATCGAGTCCGACCGCGCCTCCGTCATCGTCCGCTGAGCACCGGCGATGCGGAGAACGGGGATCGTCGCGGGGATCGGATCGGCCGTCCCCGCGCGGACAGTGACCAACCATCAGCTGGCGGAGCGGATGGACACCTCCGACCAGTGGATCCGGAGCCGGACCGGGATCGCCGAGCGCCGGGTGATCGAACCCGGCACCTCGACCGGTGACCTGGCCGTCGAGGCCGGCCTGCGCGCGCTGCGCTCGGCGGGCACCGACCGGGTGGACGCGGTGGTACTGGCCACCGCGACACCGGACCACCAAGTGCCCGCCACCGCACCCGCGGTGGCGGCCCGGCTGGACCTGCCGGGGGTGCCGGCGTACGACGTGTCGGCGGTCTGCACCGGCTTCCTGTACGGGCTCTCCAGCGGCCTGGGCCTGATCGCCCAGGAAGCGGCCGACACGGTGCTGGTGATCGGTGCGGACGCCTTCACCACCATCATCGACCCGACGGACCGCAACACGGCACCCATCTTCGGCGACGGCGCCGGGGCCGTGGTGCTCCGCGCGGGCGCCCCGGACGAGCCGGGCGCGGTGGCCGCCATGGAGCTGGGGAGCGACGGCCGGCTCGCCGAGCTGATCATCGTCCCGGCCGGCGGCTCCCGGCAGCGCTCCTCGGGCGTGCCGGCCGCACCCGGGGACCACTTCATGCTGATGCAGGGCCGCGAGGTCTTCAAGCACGCCGTGGTGCGGATGACCGACTCCGCCCGGAGCGTGCTGGCCCGGGCCGGGTGGCCGCTGGACTCGGTCGACCTGCTGGTCGGCCACCAGGCCAACGCCCGGATCCTGCACTCGGTGGCCGAGCAGCTCGGCCTGCCGCCGGAGCGGGCGTTCCTCAACCTCGACCGCTACGGCAACACCGCGGCCGGATCCATCCCGCTGGCCCTGCACGAGGCGGCCGCGACCGGCGTGCTCAAGCCGGGCGACCGGGTGCTGACCGCCGCCTTCGGCGCCGGCACCACCTGGGGTGCGGCCTGCCTGACCTGGCCGGACGTCAGCGCCGGCTGACCGCACGGCACTTCGGACAGCGGAACAGAACAGCAGAACAGCCGAACAGCCGAACAGCAAGGAGAAGCCCGTGCCCACCGTCAGTTACGACCGCCTGGTCGACTTCATCGCCCGCAAGGCCGAGGTGCCGGTCGAGGAGATCGTCCCCGACGAGCCGCTGGACACCGTCGGTCTGGACTCCCTGGTCCTGATCGAGGTCGCGCTCTTCGTCGAGCGCGAGTACGGCATCGAGCTCGCCGAGGGCGAACTCGCCGCCACCCAGACGCTCAACGAGTGGACGGCCTTCCTGGACGGGAGGACGCCCTGACCCCGGTGGCCCGCCGCGCCGCCTTCCTGGACGTCGACGGAACGCTGATCCGGATCACCAGCCTCTTCCGCTTCCTGGCGTTCGACCTCCGGCTGAGCGGGGCGCCGCCGTCCCGGTACGAGGAGCTCCTGGCGGAGGTCCGGAGTCTGAAGGCGGCCGGCGCCCCCCGGGAACGGACCAACCGCGCGTTCTACCGGGTCTTCGCCGGCCGCCCGGCGGAGGAGCTGGCGCAGCGCGGCGAGCTCTGGTTCCGGGAGGAGGAGAGCCTGCCCGGGCTGTTCAACCTCCGGGTGCTGGAGCGGCTGGAGGAGCACCGGGCGGCCGGGGCCGCGATCGTCGCGGTCTCCGGCTCCTTCCCGCCGTGCCTGGCACCGATCGCCCGCCGGATCGGCGCCGACGCGGTGATCTGCACCCGGCCGGAGGTCCGCGACGGCCGGTACAGCGGCGAGGTTCCCGTGCCGATGATCGGCGATCAGAAGGCACGGGCGGTGCACCGGTTCGCCTCGGTGCACGGACTGGACCTGGCCGAGTGCCACGCGTACGGCGACGACGAGTCCGACGCCCCGCTGCTCGCCGCGGTCGGGCACCCGTGCGCGGTCGGCGACCGGCCGGCCCTGCTCCGGCTGGCCGCGGCGCGCGGCTGGCCGGTGCTCGACGGCTGAGGCCCCGTCAACCCACCGCACCACGACCACCGATCGAGAAGGCACACCATGACAGAGCTGATGAACGTGATCCGGACCACCGGAGCCGGGGCGGCGGCGGACGTCCTCGTCCCCGCCGTGGCCCCCCGGCCCGTACCGCTGCCCACCGAGGTGCTGGTGCGGGTGCACGCCGCCGGGGTGAACCCGGTGGACTGGAAGGTCCGCAGCGGGGTCTTCCCGCCCGGCGGGCTCGGCGCCCCGCCGTTCGTCCAGGGCTGGGACGTCGCGGGGGTGGTGGAGTCCGGCCCCCGGGTCACCCGCTTCCAGCCGGAGGACGAGGTGTTCGGGCTGGTCTGGTTCCCGCGCCCCGGCGGCGGCTACGGCGAGTACGTCACCGCGCCCGCCCGGCAGTTCGCCCGCAAGCCCGCCGCGCTGAGCTTCGAGGAGGCGGCGGCCCTGCCGATGGCCGGGCTCACCGCCTGGCAGACGCTGGCCGAGGTGGCCGAGCTCCGGGAGGGCCAGCGGGTGCTGATCACCGCGGCGGCGGGCGGGGTCGGGCACCTGGCCGCGCAGATCGCCGGGGTGCGGGGCGCGGAGGTGACCGGGACGGCCAGCGCGCCCAAGCACGACTTCCTGCGCTCGGTGGGCGTCGACCACCCGGTCGACTACACCGCCGGCCGGGTGTCCGAGCAGGTGCGGGACCAGGACGTGGTGCTCGACCTGCTCGGCGGCGAGCACACCCTGGACCTGCTGCGGACGCTGCGCCCGGGCGGGCTGCTGATCCTGGCCATCGGCCAGGTGAGCCCCGAGGTGGCCACCCGCGCCCTGAGCCTGGGCGTGCGGGTGACGCCGTTCCTGGTCGAACCCGACGGGGCCGGGCTGGAGGCGCTGGCCGGGCTGGTGGAGGCCGGCCGGCTGCGGGTCCACCTGGAGCGGGTCTTCCCGCTGGCGGACGCCGCCAAGGCGCACGAGCTCGGCGAGACCGACCGGGCCACCGGCAAGATCGTGCTCTCCGTGCGGAACTGACCCTCCGCCAACTCCGCGCGCCGATAACCTGGTTGCGCACCGATGCCGCCGCAGGCCGGTCTCCCCCGTCCGGCCTGCGGCCCGCTGCCCCGGGTGGGCGGCCGGCGACGGCCGCCCACCGTCGACCTGCGAAAGGCCGTACTGGTGACCACCTCCGGAGCCCCTTCCCCCGTGCCCACCGCCGCCCGGCCGGGACGCCGGCCCCTGCTGCCGGGCGGCGGGCTCTCCGACGGCACGGTCACCCTGTTCTCGGTGGCCGCCGGCCTCGCGGTCGCGAACATCTACTACGCGCAGCCGCTGCTCACGGCGATCGCCGCCACCTTCCGCTCCGGCAGCGGCGCCGCCTCCCTGGTCGTCACCGTCTCCACGGTCGGCTACGCGGCCGGCCTCGCCCTGCTGGTCCCGCTCGGCGACATCGTCAACCGCCGCCGCCTGGTGGTCCTGCTGCTCTCGGTGGTGGCGCTGGCCCAGGCCGCCTCGGCGGCGGCGCCCTCGCTGGCCGTCCTGGTGGTGCTCTCGGGACTGCTGTCGGTCACCGCGGTGGTCGCCCCGCTGCTGGTCTCCTTCGCGGCCACCCTGGCGGAGCCGGAGCAGCGCGGCCGGGTGACCGGCCGGGTGATGAGCGGGGTGCTGGCCGGGGTCCTGCTCGCCCGTACCGGCGCGGGCGCGGTCGCCCAGTACGCGGGCGGCTGGCGCTCCGTCTACGCGGTGGCGGCCGTGCTGATGGTGCTGCTCGCGGCGGTGCTGTGGCGCACCCTGCCCGACGTGCCGCGGGCCGCGGAGCTGCGCTACCCCGCCCTGCTCCGCTCCGTGGCCACGGTGGTGCGCCAGGAGCCGGTGCTGCGGCTGCGCTGCCTGTACGGCTTCCTCTGCTTCGCCTCGTTCAGCGCCTTCTGGGCCTCCGCCGCCTTCCTGCTGGTCGCACCCCCGTACTCCTTCGACGAGGCGCTGATCGGCGCGTTCGGCGTGCTCGGCATCGCGGGCGCGGTGGCCGCCCGGGCCACCGGCTTCCTGGTGGACCGGGGCCGGGACCGCACCGCGACCACCGTCCTGCTGGCCGCCTCCTGCCTGAGCTGGGCCCTGCTCGCCGTCGACCACGGCCGCGCGGCGGTCCCGCTGGTGCTCGGCGTGCTGCTGCTCGACTTCGGCGTCCAGGGCGCCCAGGTGACCAACCTCGGCGTGCTCTACCGGCTCCGGCCGGAGGCCCGCAGCCGGATCACCATGGCCTACATGACCACCTACTTCCTGGGCGGCGCGGTCGGCTCCGCGGTCTCCGGCGCGCTGTACGCCGGGTACGGCTGGTGGGGCGTCTGCGCGGCCGGCGGCGGCGCGGCGCTGCTCGCGCTGGCGGTCTGGACGGCGGAGTCGGTCGTCCTGCGCCGCAGGACCGCCGCGGGCACCGTGGGCACCGCGGGCACCGTGGGCACCGTGGGCACCGCGGGCACCGCGGGCACCGCCGACTGAACCCGGCGACGACCGGTCCCGGGGCGGTTCAGGGCCCGTACACCGAGTCCAGCAGGCCGTTCACGAAGGCGTCCAGGTCGTCCAGGCCGGCGCTGGCCAGGGCGCGGGGGTTGCCGCCGAGGAGCTGGGGGATGGCGGCGTGCAGGGCGAGGGTGACGGTGGCGGCGCGGCGGGGGGTGACGGGGAGTCCGGCCGCGCGCTGGGCGTGTTCGAAGCCGGCGAAGTCGGCGGCGACGACCGAGGCGAGGGTGTCGGCCAGCCAGGGGCGGCGGGCGGCCTCGATCTGGAGCTCCAGGTAGGCGAGCATCCGGGGGGCGCCGGGGCCGGCCACGTCGTGCAGCAGTCCGGCCATCAGGGCGGCCAGGCCGCGACGGTCCACGGGGTGGGCGCCGGAGGCCATCACCTCGGCGGTGGTGCGCTCGTACTGCTCGACGATCCGCTCGGCCGTGGCCCGGAGCAGGGCGTCCCGGCTCGGGTGGTAGTTCTTGGCGGTGCCCAGCGGCAGCCCGGCGGCCGCGTCCACGGCCCGGTGGGTCAGCCCCCGGCCTCCCGCTTCGGCCAGGACCCGGATCGCGGCGTCGCCCAGCCGGTCCCGGCGGTTCTCACTCACCGTCAGTTCTCCTTGTTCCTCGGTGCGTTGCCCAAACTACCCCAGGCGTGGTACCACAGGTGTGGTAGACCGGAAGCCATACGACGCCGGGGGGCGCGATGACGGGTACGGCCGTGGTGGTGGGAGCGGGAGTCGGCGGGCTGGCGGCCGCGATCGGGCTGCGCCGGGCGGGCTGGCGGGTGACGGTGCTGGAGCGCCGCGCCGGGATCGAGCGGTACGGCACCGCCTTCGCGCTCCACCCCGCCGCGCAGGACGCGCTCGACCGGCTCGGGGTGGGCGAGGCTGTGCGCCGCCGCGCGGTGCCGTACCGCTCCGCGCAGATCCGCACCCCGGGCGGGCGGGTGCTGGCCCGGCTCCCGCTGGACCGGGTGGAGAAGAAGGCGGGCAAGCCCGAACTGCTGCTCTCCCGCCCGTACTTGATCGATGCCCTGCTGGCCGGCCTGGAGGCCTTCGGGGACGTGCCGGTCAAGGCGGGCGAGACCGTCACCGACACGGCGGAGCTGCGGGCCGCGCACGACCTGGTGGTCGGAGCCGACGGCATCCGCAGCGTGGTGCGCGGGGACTTCGGCACCGCGAGCGGGCCGCGGAACATCGGCTCGGTGGCCTGGATCGGCATCGCCGACTTCGAGAGCGGGCTGCACGGCGAGACCTGGGGCCGCGGCCGCTTCTTCGGCCTCACCCCGGTCGAGCCCGGCCGCACCAACTGGTACGCGGCCGTCCCCGAGGGCACCACCGCCGACGACCTGCCCGGGCTCTTCGAAGGCTGGCACGACCCGGTCCCCCGCATCCTCACCGGGACCGACCCGGCCGGCTGGCTCCGCTACGAGATGCGGCACCTGCACCCGGCCCTGCCGAGCTTCGTGCACGGCGACCGGACCGCCCTGATCGGCGACGCCGCGCACGCCATGACGCCCAACCTGGGCCAGGGCGCCTGCACCGCCGTCCTGGACGCCGAGGCACTGGCCCGCGCGGTGGCCCGGCACGGGGTCACCGGCGTGCCGCAGGCGCTGCGCGACTACGACCGCGAACGGCGGCGCACCGCCCAGCGCACCGCCTTCGCCTCCCGCACCCTGCACCGCTTCGTCTCCACCGAGCGCACCGCGCTCCGGGACGGGCTGGCCCGGCTGCTGCCGGGCTGAGCCGTCGTCAGTCCGTGGCCGGCTTGGCGGGCACGGCAGCGGGCTGCTCGGGCTCCTCGACGAAGTTCACCCGACCGAACTGCTTGTTCATGGACTTGACCAGGAACCAGGTGGCCACGCCGAGGGCGGCGAAGACCACGAAGCCGAGCAGGCCGGGGGTGACCTTGGCCTTGTCGAAGGCGATGGCCGCGGTGGCGAGGTCGGTGAGGTGCATCGGGGTGCTCATGTCTCCAATGGTGGCCCGGCCCTACACGGACCGGGCCACCGGGGTGGAATGTGTCGCGCCGTCAGGCCGAGGCGGCGGTGCCGGCCGGGGTGCGCAGGCCGGCGAACAGGTCGTCCTCCGGCAGGTCGGTGTCGACCAGGGAGCGGGCCAGCTCGTAGTCCTCGGTCGGCCAGACGGCCTTCTGGACCTCCAGCGGCACCCGGAACCACGGGCCGTCCGGGTCGATCTGGGTGGCGTGCGCGATCAGCGCGCGGTCCCGGGTCTCGAACCAGTCGTCGCAGCGCACCCGGGTGGTGATCTCCCGGTCCTGGCGGCCGCTCTTCTCCCAGCCCGCGATCCACTCGCCGTACGGCGACTCGATGCCGTGCTCGGTCAGGTACGCGTGCATGGCCCGGATCCGGCCCATGGTGAAGCCGTTGTAGTACAGCTTCGAGGGCTGCCACGGCTCACCGAGGCCGGGGTAGGCCTCCGGGTCACCGGCCGCGTCCCAGGCCGCCATGGTGATCTTGTGGGTCATGATGTGGTCCGGGTGCGGGTAGCCGCCGTTCTCGTCGTACGTGGTGATCACGTGCGGGCGGAACTCGCGGATCAGCTTCACCAGCGGCGCGGCCGCCTCGGCTACGTCCTGGAGCCCGAAACAGCCCTCCGGCAGCGGCGGCAGCGGGTCGCCCTCCGGGAGGCCGGAGTCGACGAAGCCGAGCCAGGCCTGCTTGACGCCGAGGATCTCCCGGGCCGCGTCCATCTCCTTGCTGCGCACCTCGTGGATGTTCTCCTCGATCCACGGGTCGCCCTGGAGCTTGGGGTTGAGGATCGAGCCGCGCTCGCCCCCGGTGCAGGTGGCGACCAGGACGTCCACCCCCTGCGACACGTACATCGCCATGGTCGCGGCACCCTTGCTGGACTCGTCGTCCGGGTGCGCGTGCACCGCCATCAGTCGCAACTGCTCAGTCAACGCCTGGTTCCTTCCGGGATTCATCCGGTTCATCGGGCCGCTCCCCCCGCCGCCTCCGGCGCGGACGTACCACTCCTATAGTGACTGACCGAAGGGCCCGTCCATTCCCCCCGCAGACCGGCGGCCCCTCAGCGAAAGGACTGAGCCGCCATGGACTCCGGACGTACGACCACCGCCGCCGCCGTGCCGCAGGGCCGCTACGGCCGCACCTCCGACCGGGAGGCCGATCGCAGGCTCCGGACCCTCGGGGTGGTCTGCGGCGCGCTGGGGCTGGCCCTGGTGGGCTGGCTGGGCTGGTCGTACGTCAGCAAGGGCTCCGAGATGAACGGCCTGGTGCCCGGGTTCCAGGTGGTCTCCGACAGCGCCGTGCAGGTGCAGCTCTCCGTGCACAAGAGCGACGGGAAGGCGGGGGTCTGCACCATCCGGGCCCAGGCCGAGGACGGCGGCGTGGTCGGGCTGCACGACTTCCAGGTGCCCGCCGCCGGGGGGACGTACGACGAGGTGGTCACCCTGCGCACCACCGCCAGGGCCACCAGCGCACAACTGCTGGGCTGCACTCCGGCGAAGTAACGCCCTCCCCTTCGTCGGCGGAACTTGTTAGGCTCGTGGTTTCGCCCCTTCCGCGCCGCCTGCCCGGAAGCCGGGCGTTGCTTTGTAGTACGACACCGTTCGGCTGCTGACCCAACCCTCAGCGCGACCCTGCACCTACGAGGAGCACCCGTGACCCAGACCAGCGAGAACGTGACCTGGCTCACTCAGGCCGGCTACGACAAGCTCAAGGCTGAGCTGGAGTACATGACCACCACCTGGCGTTCCGAGATCGTCCAGAAGATCGAGGCCGCGCGCGAGGAGGGTGACCTCAAGGAGAACGCCGGCTACCACGCCGCCCGGGACGACCAGGGCAAGGGCGAGCTGCGCATCCGTCAGCTCACCCAGCTGCTGGAGCGGGCCAAGGTCGGCGAGGCTCCGGCCGGCGCGGACGCCGTGGCCCCCGGCACCGTGGTCACCGTCGCCTTCGACGGCGACGAGGACGACACCATGAAGTTCCTGATCGGCTCCCGCGAGATGGCGGGCACCACCGACATCGACGTCTACTCGCCGCAGTCCCCGCTGGGCCTGGCGATCGACGGCAAGAAGATCGGCGACGAGGCGCACTACGAGCTGCCCAACGGCAAGCGCGCCATGGTCAAGATCATCGCGGTCGAGGCCCACACCGGCTGACGCACCCTCAGCACGCGGCAGAGCGGCCGCCCCCTCCTGGAGGGGGCGGCCGCTCTCGCGTCGCGGACTAGCCCACGGCCGAGCGGTACTTGCGCACCGAGAGCCAGCCGAACAGGCCCAGGATCACCAGCGACCAGAGCACCGAGACCAGCACGGCGTTCTCCATCGGCCAGCCGCCCTGCACCGGGCCGAGCTGGTTGCCGAACAGGTCGCGGCAGGCCTGCACGGTGGCGCTGAACGGGTTCCAGTACGCGATCGGCTGGAGCCAGCCCGGCATCGAGCTGATCGGCACGAAGGCGTTGGAGACGAAGGTCAGCGGGAACAGCCAGATCAGACCGGCCGAGGTGGCCGCCTCGGGGCTGCGCACCGAGAGGCCGATCAGCGCGCCGATCCAGGAGAAGGCGTAGCCCAGCAGGAGCAGCAGCGCGAACGCGCCGAGCGCCTTGAGGAAGCCCTCGTGGAAGCGCCAGCCGACGATGGCCGCCACGACCGCCAGCACCAGCAGGGTGAAGGCGGTCTGCACCAGGTCGGCCAGGGTGCGGCCGACCAGCACCGCGGAGCGGGCCATCGGCAGCGAGCGGAAACGGTCCACCAGGCCCTTGGTCATGTCCTCCGCGATGCCGGCCGAGGCGCCGGCCACCGCGAAGGTGACGGTCTGGGCGAAGATGCCCGCCATCAGGAACTGGGTGTAGGTGTCGGTGCTCGCGGTGGCACCGGGGATCTGGATCGCTCCGCCCATCACGTAGGTGAAGAGCAGGACGAACATCACCGGCTGCATCAGGCCGAAGACCACGATCTCCGGGATGCGGGTCATCCGGCGCAGGTTCCGCTTGGCGACCACCCAGGAGTCGTGCAGCATCGCGGCGAGGCCGTGCTTGGGGTGGGTGACGGCGGAGCCGATGGCTTGTTGCGGGTTGGCCGTGGTCATCAGGCGTCCTTCCCGTGGCTCTTGCGGCCCTTGGCCGGCTTCTGCCCCTCGCCCGACTCGTCCTCGTCCTCCTCGACCGTGGCCCGGCCGGTGAGGGAGAGGAAGACGTCGTCCAGGGTCGGGCGGCGCAGGCCGATGTCGTCGATCTCGATCGAGCGGGCGTCCAGCTCGCGGATCACGTCGGCCAGCACCCGGGCGCCGCCGCTGACCGGGACGGTGATCTTGCGGGTGTTCTTCTCCAGCGCCGGGTCGCCCTTGGCGTACGGGGCGAGCGCGGCCTGCGCCTCGGTCACGTCGTCGGCGCGGTGCACCACGACCTCGATCCGCTCGCCGCCGATCTGGGCCTTGAGCTGGTCGGCGGTGCCGCGGGCGATCACCTTGCCGTGGTCGACCACCGCGATGTCGTGGGCGAGGCGGTCGGCCTCCTCCAGGTACTGGGTGGTGAGCAGCAGGGTGGTGCCCTGCTCGACCAGGGTCTCGATGACCTCCCAGAGCGCCAGCCGGTTCCGCGGGTCGAGGCCGGTGGTCGGCTCGTCCAGGAACATCACCGGCGGGCGGACCACCAGGGCGGCGGCCAGGTCCAGGCGGCGGCGCATGCCGCCGGAGTAGGTCTTGGCGGTGCGGTCGGCGGCCTCGGTGAGGTTGAACCACTCCAGCAGCTCCTTGGCCCGGGCCTTGGAGTCGCGGTTGGTCATCTGGTAGAGCTCGCCGACCATCTCCAGGTTCTCGCGCCCCGTCAGGTACTCGTCGACGGCGGCGTACTGGCCGGAGAGGCCGATCAGGCTGCGCACCTTGTTGGGGTGCTTGAGCACGTCCACCCCGGCGACCACGGCGTGGCCGGAGTCGGGGCGGAGCAGCGTGGTGAGGACGCGGACGGTGGTGGTCTTGCCGGCGCCGTTGGGGCCGAGCAGCCCGAGCACCGTGCCTTCGGGGACGTCCAGGCTGACGCCGTCGAGGGCGCGCACGTCACCGAAGGTCTTGACCAGGTTCTCGGCTTGGATGGCTGGCGCCATGAGCCTGCCTCATCTCCTTCTGGGGGATTTGTCCTTTTTATCCCATGGCGGTACCCGGGTGCCCGGGGATTCATGCCGCAGGAAAGGCCCTGACACCCTCTCAGCTACCTGTGACAACCGCCTCCGGTTTTCGGGATCGGCGGCGCCGGTCAGCTGCTCACCACGTAGTCCGCGTCCCGGAGTTCGCCCACCACCAGGGCGCAGTGCTCCGGCCCCTTGGTCTCCAGGTGGAGGTCCACCTCGACCTCGGTCAGCCCCAGCCGCGGGTCGATCCGCACGTGCGCCACGTCCAGCACGTTGGCGTCCACCCGGGTGAGCACGGCCAGCAGGTCGGCCAGCGCCCCCGGCTTGTCGGTCAGCCGGACCCGCAGCGACAGGTAGCGCCCTGCGGCGGCCAGGCCGTGCCGCAGCACCCGCTGCATCAGCTGGGGGTCGATGTTGCCCCCGGAGAGCACCGCCACCACCGGGCCGCCCCGGAAGTCCTCCGGGTGCTCCAGCAGGGCCGCCACCGGGCTGGCCCCGGCCGGCTCGACCACCATCTTGAGCCGCTCCAGGCCGACCAGCAGGGCCCGCGACAGGCTCTCCTCGGAGACCGTGCGGACGCCGTCGGCCAGGGCGTTGACCACCTCGAAGGGGATGTCGCCCGGGCGGCCGACCATGATGCCGTCGGCCATGGTGGCGAAGCGCTCCAGCGACACCGGCCGCCCGGCCGCCAGCGAGGGCGGGTAGGCGGCCGCGCATGCCGCCTGCACCCCGATCACCCGGACGTCCGGCCGCAGCGGCTTCACCGCCGCCGCGATGCCGGCCAGCAGCCCGCCGCCGCCCACCCCGACCAGGATGGTGCGCACCTCCGGGCACTGCTCCAGGATCTCCAGGCCGACGGTGGCCTGGCCGGTGACCACGTCCCAGTGGTCGAAGGGGTGGATGAAGGTGGCACCGGTGGTCTCCGCGTACTGCTGGGCGGCCCGCAGCGCCTCGTCCACGGTCGCCCCGTGCAGCTTCACCTCGGCGCCGTAGTCACGGGTGGCGGCCACCTTGGGCAGCGGGGCCGCGCGCGGCATGAAGACGGTGGCCCGGACCCCGAGCAGCGAGGCGGCCAGCGCCACGCCCTGCGCGTGGTTGCCCGCGCTGGCGGCCACCACGCCGCCGGCCCGCTGCACCGGCGTCAGCCCGGCGATCCGCACGTACGCGCCGCGCAGCTTGAAGGAGCCGGTGCGCTGGAGGTTCTCGCACTTGAGGTGGACCGGGGAGCCGATCAGCCCGGAGAGGTACCGGCTGCTCTCCATCGGGGTGACCCGGGCGACCCCGGCGAGCATCTTGTGCGCACCGCGGACGTCGTCCAGGGTGACCGGCCAGTTCTGCATGGTTCCTCAGGTGCCGTGTGACGTACGGGAATTGACGAAGGGGCGCGCGCCACAAGGCGCGCGCCCCCGGGTGGAGCGGGATCAGCCGAGCGCCTGCGTCAGGTCGGCCAGCAGGTCGTCGATCGCCTCGATGCCGACCGAGACCCGGACCAGGTCGGCCGGGACCTCCAGCGCGGAGCCCGCGACCGAGGCGTGGGTCATCAGGCCCGGGTGCTCGATCAGCGACTCCACGCCGCCCAGCGACTCGCCCAGGGTGAACAGCTTCGCCCGGTTGCAGACCTCGACCGCCGCCTGCTGGCCGCCCGCGACGCGGAACGACACCATGCCGCCGAAGGCCTTCATCTGCTTGGCCGCGATGTCGTGGCCCTGGTGCTCCGGCAGGCCCGGGTAGTAGACCTGGCTGACCTTCGGGTGCGAGGTCAGCAGCTCGGCCACCTTCTCGGCGTTGGAGCTGTGGCGGTCCATCCGGACGCCCAGGGTCTTGATGCCGCGCAGCACCAGCCAGGCGTCGAACGGGCCGGAGACCGCGCCCATCGCGTTCTGGTGGTACGCCAGCTCCTCGGCCAGGCCCGCGTCGGCCGCGACCAGCGCGCCGCCGACCACGTCCGAGTGGCCGCCCATGTACTTGGTGGTCGAGTGCACCACCACGTCGGCGCCGAAGGAGATCGGCTGCTGCAGGTAGGAGCTGGCGAAGGTGTTGTCCACCACCAGCAGCGCGCCCGCGGCGTGCGCCACCTCGGCCAGGCCCGCGATGTCGGAGATGCCGAGCAGCGGGTTGGACGGGGTCTCCACCCAGACCGCCTTGGTGCCCGGGCGGATCGCCGCGCGCACGGCGTCGAGGCTCTGGGTGTCGGCCACCGAGAACTCCACGCCCCAGCGGCTCAGCACCTTGGCGAACAGGCGGAAGGTGCCGCCGTAGGCGTCGTTCGGGATGACGATGTGGTCGCCCGGCTTCAGCACGGTGCGCAGCAGGGTGTCCTCGGCCGCCAGGCCGGAGGCGAAGGCCAGGCCGCGGGCGCCGCCCTCGATCGCGGCGAGGCACTCCTCCAGCGCGGTGCGGGTCGGGTTGGCGGAGCGGCTGTACTCGTAGCCGCCGCGCAGCCCGCCCACCCCGTCCTGCTTGTAGGTGGACACCTGGTAGATCGGCGTGACGACGGCCCCGGTCTGGGGGTCTGCTTCCTGGCCCGCGTGGATGGCGAGGGTCTCGAAGCCCTGGGGAAGAGGGTGCTCGGTCATGGTCCGAGCCTAGTCCGCAAACGGGACCAAGGCGGTCGATACGCCCCCCGGTCGGACCGTCCGTCAACTTCCGCGCGTGGTGCGGCTACGATCTGCACGCCCCGTACACGTGTCCGACCCGAACGGAGCATCCCGGACCGGCCGGCCGAGCGCCCTCGCGCACGCCCCCGCACCCGCCGTCCGACCCACCGTCAGCTGCCCGTGAACCACCGGAGTGCCCCGTGCTGTTCCTGACCATCGCGGTCATCGCGCTGCTCTTCAGCCTGTTCAAGTCCCTGCGCGCCCGCCGGGCCGCCCGCCCGCCGGCCCCGCTGACCGACGCCGCCGCCCAGCGCTTCGGCCTGGTCCCCGACCGCGGCCTGGTGCTCGGCCACACCACCCTGGACGACCGGGGCCGGGCGGCCCTGGAGTCCGCCGAGCGCGGCGACTGGCGCCCGGCCGCCGAGTACGTCGAGGAGGCCGGGACGGACTGGGACGAGCGCTACGACCGGATCGACCTGCTGGTCGACCTGGCCGGCCGCCGCCACGAGTGGCTGGAGGCCTGGCGGCAGGAGCGGCCGGAGTCCTCGGACGCCGCCTCGATCCGCACCGCCGCCCTGGTGCACGCCGCCTGGGCGATCCGCGGCTCCGGGTACTCCGACACCGTCACCGACGAGATGCGCAAGGGCTTCCAGGCCAAGCTGGCCGAGGCCCGCGAGGCCGGCGCCGCGGCGGCCCGCCTGGCCCCCGCCGGCGACCCGACCCCGTACCTGGCCCAGCTGGCGCTGGCCCGCGGCCAGAACTGGTCCGCCGAGGAGTTCCGCGCGCTCTGGGCCGAGGTCTCCTCGCGCGCCCCGCGGCACTGGGACGGCATCTGGCAGGGCAAGGAGTACTGGACCCGCAAGTGGCACGGCAGCCACGAGCTGATGCACGCCTTCGTCGACGCCACGATCGCCGCCAACCCGGTCGGCAGCCTGCTCACCGTCCACAAGCTGGACGCCTACACCGAGCAGTACGGCGACGCCGCGGCCGGCCTCGGCACCGCCGAGCTGCGGGCCGCCGTGGACGCCCTGCTGGCCGACCTGGCCGCCGCCCGCCCCGACCACCCGCAGCTGGCCGCCGCCCGCGGCACGGCCGTGCGCTTCCTGGCCGGCCAGGGCCGCCACGCCGAGGCGCTGGCCCAGTTCCAGGCCCTCGGCCCGGTCATCCCGCGGACCTTCCTGCGCTCCTCGAACGGGCCGGACGAGTTCACCGACCTGCGGGCCCGCACGGTGGCCGCGCTCGCCCGCGGCTGACGCCGCGTCAGCGGGAGGGGCCGTCCGGGCCCGGCCCGTCCGGAATTTCCGGGCGGGCCCCCTGCGTTGTCAGGGTCACCCCCCGATGTCGAACCCCGGGAGCAGGCCGTGCTGTTCAACCGTTCCAAGAGCGAGCTCGTCACCCCCGAGGAGGCCCTGCCCGGCCGCGCCGAGCCCCGGTTCGTCCCGGCCGGCCCGCACACCGTCCTCGGTACCCCGCTCACCGGCCCCTACCCGGACGGCCTGGAGGTCGCCGACTTCGCGCTCGGCTGCTTCTGGGGCGCGGAGCGCACCTTCTGGCGCCTGCCCGGCGTCTTCACCACCCTGGTCGGCTACCAGGGCGGCCACACGCCGAACCCGACGTACGAGGAGGTGTGCAGCGGCCTGACCGCGCACACCGAGGTGGTCCGCGTGGTCTACGACCCCGCCGTGATCTCCTACGAGACCCTGCTGAAGACCTTCTTCGAGTCCCACGACCCGACCCAGGGCTTCCGCCAGGGGAACGACCGGGGCACCCAGTACCGCTCCGCCGCCTACACCCACTCCCCCGCCCAGCTGGCCGCCGCCCTGGGCGCCAAGGACGCCTTCCAGCCCGCACTGACCGCGATCGGCCTCGGGCCGATCACCACCGAGATCGCCCCGGCCGGCCCGTTCTACCCGGCCGAGGAGTACCACCAGCAGTACCTCTCGGACGCCAAGAACCCGAACGGCTACTGCGGCCTCGGCGGCACCGGCGCCAGCTGCCCGATCGGCGTGGCCAAGGCCTGACGACCGGCACGGAACGGGCCCCGTCGCTCCCCCCTTCCGGGGGAGCGACGGGGCCCGGGTGCGTTCCGGTCTACCGTCAGCCGCCGGCCGCGGCCAGCGCCTTGAGCTGCTCGAAGGTCATGCCGGCCTGGGCCAGCACCTTGATCTCGGCCTCGGGCGCGCCGAGCGCGACGAGCTCCTTGATCTGCGCGTCGGTCAGCGTGACCGCACCGGCACCGGGCTTGACGCCCGGGATGTCGGCGCCGCCCGGGACGGGGGCGCCGCCCTTGCCGGCCATCGCGGCGCCCATGACGGCGCCCATGGTGTCCTCGAGGTCCTTCTTGGTGATCGCGGTGGCGCCGGTCGGGGCCTTGGGGGCCTCGGCGTCCTTGGCGAAGGTCACCTTGATCGGCATGTGGAGGTCGGCCGGGGCGTCCTTCTCGAACTGGGCCAGGTCGAAGGAGACCGCCGAGAGGGCGCCGTCCTTGATGAAGACGTCGACGCCGACCTTCTTGTCCGGGAAGTCGGACGGGACGGTGGCGGGCAGCTCGTCGAAGCCCGGCAGGTCCTTCGCCAGCGGCTTGATGCTCTTCAGCAGGTCGTCCGCGAAGGCCTTGGCGGGGGCGGCCACGTAGATGTGGTCGGCGCCCTCGTGCTTGCCCTTGTCCTCGAAGGTGACGTTGCGGGAGATGACGTCCTTGACGGTGTTGACCAGGCCGGAGGCGACCTTCGGGTCCACCGACGGGGCGGCCGAGGGGCTGCCCTTGCTGCCCGCCGCCTTGCCGGCCTCCTCCGCCAGGCCCTTGAGGGTCTTGGTGTCGATCGAGACCCACTTGCCGCCGATGGCGTCCTGGAAGACCTTCGGGAAGAGGGCGGCGCCCTCCTTCAGCTCCTTGGTGTCCTCGCCGGCGATCTTGGCGATGCCGTCGACGTCGGCCTTCGCGTAGAGGGTGCCGTCGATGTAGCGGATGTCGGCCAGCGCGGCGCCGTCCTTGCCGGTGAGGGCGTAGGCGGCGTCGAACCCGAGGTCGTCCGGGATGGAGTTGAGGTCGGCGGCCTGGCCCTCCTTGAGGCCCGCCACGTCCTTCAGCGGCTTGTCGGCGGCGATCGCGACCGAGAGCTTGATGCCGGACATCAGCTCGGCCGTCTTCTGGTCGAGCTGCTCGCTCTTGTCCTTGGAGACGGCCTTGTCGAAGGCGAGGATCTGCTCGGGCGTGGCGTCGAAGCCGAGCTCGGCCTTGAAGCTCTTGCCCTCGTAGACCTTGCCGAAGGCGTCCGAGACCTTGTCGGCGGCGGACAGCTGCTTGACGGTGCCGCAGGCGACCAGGCCGCCGGCCAGCACGACGGAACAGGCGGTGGCGGTGGCGGCGACGCGGGCCGTCCGGCGCAGGGTGGTGTTGATGGGACTTCTCCCCCGTGAAAGGCACCCGGACTGCTCACCGGGCTGCAGTGCTCGACTCTTGGTGACGACCCCAGGCAAGCAGCTTTCACCCGCCGGGTCACCCTGTTTTCGGCACTTGTGGCCGAAGCAGGACGCACCCGGTAACTTATCCGGTTCTTATGACGAGCCCACGACCGGGTCAGACCGCGCTGCCGGCCTTCCACGCGGACCAGTCCATGTTCCAGCCGTTCAGGCCGTTCGACGGACTCACGGTCCTGTCACCCGAGTTGATCACCTCGACCACGTCCCCGACCATCGAACTCGCGTAGAACTTGGCACCGTTCGTCCCGGGATCACCGGCGCCCTTGACGTCCCGCAGGGCGATGCAGCCGTGGCTGGTGTTGGCGTTGCCGAACTGTGACGCGGGGGACCAGTAGTTGCCGTGGATGAAGGTGCCGGAGGTGGTCAGCCGCTGGGCGTGCGGGACGTCCGGGATGTTGTACTCGTCGCCCAGGCCGACGGTCTGTGAGTCCATCTTGGTCTGGGTGTACTGCTCGGAGATGACCATCTTCCCGGCCCAGGTCCGGTGCTCCGGGGAGCCACCGATCACCGGGTAGGTGGCGGTCACCTGGCCGTCGGTGGTCACCGTGAGGGTGTCCTTGCCCAGGTCCGCGACGCTGACCTGGCTGCGGCCGATGGTGAAGGCCACGTCCTTGGACTGGGTGCCGTAGACGCCCTTGGCGCCCTCCACGTCCTTGAGCCGCAGCTTCAGGGTGACCTTGGTGCCCTTGGCCCAGTACTGCTCGGGGCGGAAGTCGAGCCGGGTGCTGGAGTACCAGTGCCCGACGACCTCGACGCCCGGCTCGGCCGTCACCGTGATCGCCTGCTGGACGGCCTTGCGGTTGGTGACCGCCTTGTTGAAGTTGATCGAGACCGGCATGCCGACCCCGACGACGGCCCCGTTCTCGGGGGTGAAGTAGCCGACGAAGGTGTTGGCAGGGGAGGCGGTGGCGAACTTCGCGTTGGCGTCCGCCTCCAGCTTGTCCTTGTCCTGGGCGACGGCCGCCACGGCGTACTTGGCGCCGCTGGACAGCGGCGCGGTGGAGGTCCAGCTCGCGCCGTCGGCGGCGAGCTGGCCGGCTATCTCCTTGCCGTCCTCGGCGGTGAGCTTCACCGAGGTGAGCCTCCCGTCCACGACGGTGACCTTGACCGGCTCGGTGAACGGGGCGTCGGTGACGCCGTCCGCCGGGGAGACGGTGATCTTCGCGACCGAGGTCCTCGGCGAGCCGCTGCCGCCCGCCCCGGCGCCCCCGCCGCTGCCGCCGGAGGGCTTGTCGTCGTTGCAGGCCGCCAGCAGGAGGACGGGGGCACCGAGCATCCCGGCCAGTACGCCGCGCCTGGTCCAGCGCGGCTTCTCGGTCTGCGTCACGGCGGTTCTCCCTGCTCTTCACCTACGGGCGTTACGTACCAAATCAACGCGATCCGGGCGGAAGCGGTTCCATCACCAAACGGTTGAGATCGTACGAGAGTACTGAAGATGCCGCCAGAACGGACAAATCCCCCACCCGGGGCTCCGGGCGGGGGATTCGCGATGCTGCCTACTGGTCCGCGTACTCGGTCCAGGTCTCCTCGTCCGGGTCGTAGTCGATCCGGGCCGACTCCCAGGTGGCCGAGGTCAGCTCGGTGCCGGGGACGCCGCCGAGCAGCGCCACCGGGTCGATGAAGTGCGCGAGCGAGCCGGACGGGTCCAGCTCGATGGCCTCCACCGACTGGCCGCGCTCCTCGTCGTCCAGGTACTCGTCGGCCTCCACCTGGGCCAGGGCGGCGGCCTTCAGGGCCTGCTCGTCGGTGATCTCGGCGACGATCTCGATGCTGAGCCGTACGTAACGGGGGGCGTCCTGCTCGGGCAGGTCAGTGCTGGTCATGGGGGCGAGCCTAGGCGAGCACCCGCCGCCGGGGAAACGGGTGAGGCCGGCCCCCTCGGAAGGGGGCCGGCCTCGCCGTCTCCGCCCTGGTTCCCCCACCCGGGAACCGCGGAGCGCGCCTCGCGGCGCGGTAGGTGCCGCGGGGGCCACCACACCCTGGGCCGGCCTGGGCCGGCACAGGGGCGGGACGACGGCAACCCCCACGGGCAGGACACGGTGGGCCGGGTCAGGGCCGACCGACGTGTCCGTGGTGACCCCGGTGCGGGGAGCCGCTCCCGCTTCCGCTGTCACCTGCTTCGGCGTCTCGCCGTTGACCACTACAGTGCACGACCCGTGTTAACCGCGTGATGCGCGCAGGTGACGCCGGTGTACCACTTCGTGCCGGGAGCGTTCCGTCAGCCGCCGTCCCCGGCACGGCGGCTGACGGCGGGTCAGTGACCGGCCCGGTTGGCCAGGAAGGCCAGCAGGTCCTGGCTGGTCACGATGCCCTGCGGCTTGCCCTCGACCAGCACCACGGCGGCGTCGGCCTTCTCCAGCACGGTCATCAGGCTGGTGACGGTCTCGCCCGAGCCGACCACCGGCAGCGGCTTGGACATCACGCTGTCCAGGGTGTCGGTGAGCGCGACCTTCTGGGTGAACAGCCCCTCCAGCAGCTCCCGCTCCACCACCGAGCCGATCACCTCGCCGGCCATGATATCGGGGTGCCCCGCGCCCGGCGAGACCACCGGCATCTGCGAGACGCCGAAGTCGCGCAGCACCCGGATCGCCTCGGCCACCGTCTCGTTGGGGTGCATGTGGACGAACTGCGGGACGCCCTCGTGCTCCAGCGCGTCCTTGCGGGCCAGCACCTCGACGATGTGCGCCTCGTCGGTCTCCGAGGGCAGGAAGCCGTAGTCGGCCATCCAGTCGTCGTTGAAGATCTTCGACAGGTAGCCGCGGCCGCCGTCCGGCAGCAGCACCACGACCACGTCGTCCGGGCCGAGCCGCTTGGCGACCTCCAGCGCGGCCACCACGGCCATCCCGCAGGAGCCGCCGACCAGCAGGCCCTCCTCCTTGGCCAGGCGGCGGGTCATCTGGAACGAGTCCTTGTCGGAGACGGCGACGATCTCGTCCGCCACCTCGCGGTCGTAGGCGGTCGGCCAGAAGTCCTCGCCGACGCCCTCGACCAGGTACGGGCGGCCGGTGCCGCCGGAGTAGACCGAGCCCTCCGGGTCGGCGCCGATCACCTTGACGGCGCCCTTCGAGGCGTCCTTGAGGTAGCGGCCGGTGCCGGAGATGGTGCCGCCGGTGCCGACGCCGGCGACGAAGTGGGTGATCTTCCCCTCGGTCTGCTCCCAGAGCTCGGGGCCGGTCGAGTGGTAGTGCGAGGCCGGGTTGTCCGGGTTGGAGTACTGGTCCGGCTTCCAGGCGTTCGGGGTCTCGCGGACCAGGCGGTCGGAGACGTTGTAGTAGGAGTCCGGGTGCTCGGGCGCGACGGCGGTCGGGCAGACCACCACCTCGGCGCCGTACGCCCGAAGGGTGTTGATCTTGTCGGTGGAGACCTTGTCGGGGCAGACGAAGATGCACTTGTAGCCCTTCTGCTGGGCCACGATCGCCAGGCCGACCCCGGTGTTGCCGGAGGTGGGCTCGACGATGGTGCCGCCCGGCTTGAGGGCGCCCGAGGCCTCGGCGGCCTCGATCATGCGCATCGCGATCCGGTCCTTCACCGAGCCGCCGGGGTTGAAGTACTCGACCTTCGCCAGCACCGTGGCGCTGATCCCGTCGGTGACCTTGTTGAGCTTCACCAGCGGCGTGCCGCCGACCAGGTCGATGATCGAATTGTGGTACCGCACGGGGGTCCTCCCGGTCTGGGGCAATGCGACGTCTGTGAGTACCTCAAAGCCTAGGGCGTCTCAAGGGGTGGACGGGCACTTGCGGGACGAAAGGGAACCGCGTCCGGCTCGGCGGGGGCGGGGCCGCGGGCCGTTCCGGCGACGGGCGGCGCGGCACCTGACGTTCTCTCCCCGGATGGCCGAGGGTGCCCGGTAGGGCGCTCCGTCGTTGGGTACCCAGAAGGGGACAGAAGGTGCCGCCCCGACGAGGGGCCCGGTGGATGGAGGGGGTGCGGGGTTGACGCGGGAGTCACGGGCCCGGGCGGCCCGGCGGATCGCCACCGCGGCCGCGTACGGCGGCGGCGGGCTGGGGCTGCTCGGGGTGGGCTTCGTCGGGCTGCTGGTCACCGAGAGCCGGCTGGCCGTCCGCGCGGTCGGGCTGCTGGAGGGCGACCCGCCGCGGGCGGACGGGGTGTACGGGGCCGCCTTCGCCGATCCGGCGGGCGAGCAGGAGCCGCTGGTGCTGGGCTTCCTGGGCGACTCGACGGCCGCCGGGCTGGGCGTGCGGCGGGGGCACGAGACCCCGGGCGCGCTGCTGGCGGCCGGTCTGGCCTCGGTGGCCGAGCGCCGGGTGCGGCTCGCCAACGTGGCCCGCTCCGGCGGCCGGTCCGCCGACCTGGCCGAGCAGGTGGTCCAGGTGCTGCCGCACCGCCCCGAGCTGGCCGTGATCATCGTCGGCGCCAACGACGTGACCAAGCGCACCCCGCCCGCCCTGGCGGTCCGTCAGCTCGGCGAGGCGGTCCGGGCGCTGCGCGAGGCCGGCTGCCAGGTGGTGGTCGGCACCTGCCCGGACCTGGGCACCATCAAGCCGGTGCGCCCGCCGCTGCGCTGGGTGGCCCGGCGGCTGAGCCGCGAGCTGGCCGCCGCCCAGACCATCGCGGTGGTGGAGCAGGGCGGCCGGACGGTCTCGCTGGGCTCGCTGCTGGGCCCGGAGTTCGCGGCCCGGCCGGAGATGTTCGCCGCCGACCGGTACCACCCCTCCGCGCAGGGCTACGCGACCGCCGCGATGGCCCTGCTGCCCTCGCTCTGCGCCGCCCTGGACCTCTGGCCGGACGAGCGGGAGCCGGCCGCGCCGGGGGCCGAGCAGGTGCTGCCGATGGCCGTCGCGGCGGCGGCCGCAGCGGGCCGTTCGGGCACCGAGGTGACGGCCGACGAGCGGATCGGGGACTTCGGCCGGCGGTGGGCACAGGTCAAGCTGCGGCTGCGGTTCGGCCTGCCGGACGCGGCCGACTCGACCCCCGAACCGGCGTCGGCCAACTCACACGCGGGGACGGGTGACGACAGGGCTACCAAGCGGTAACTTTCTCCCGGACCGTCCGCCGCCGCCCCCGCGCGGCGCACCCGGACGCCCGTCGACCCGGACACCCAGCGAGGAGCCCACCATGCCCGAAGCCGTCATCGTCAGCGCCGCCCGTTCGCCGATCGGCCGGGCCTTCAAGGGCTCGCTCAAGGACATCCGCCCGGACGACCTGACCGCGCAGATCATCGGCGCCGCGCTGGCCAAGGTGCCCGGGCTGGACCCGCGCCAGATCGACGACCTGATGCTCGGCTGCGGCCTGCCCGGCGGCGAGCAGGGCCACAACCTGGGCCGGATCGTCGCGGTCCAGATGGGCATGGACTACCTGCCCGGCACCACCATCACCCGGTACTGCGCCTCCTCGCTGCAGACCACCCGGATGGCGCTGCACGCCATCAAGGCGGGCGAGGGCGACATCTTCGTCTCGGCCGGCGTGGAGACCGTCTCGCGCAGCGTGAACGGCACCTCGGACGGCATGCCGGGCACCCAGAACCCGTTGTTCGCCGACGCGGTGGCGCGCACCGCCGACCGGGCCGCGAACGGCGGCGGCGAGTGGCACGACCCGCGCGAGGACGGCCTGCTGCCGGACGCCTACATCGCGATGGGCCAGACCGCCGAGAACCTGGCCGCGCTCAAGGGGATCACCCGCGCCGAGCAGGACGAGTTCGGCGTCCGCTCGCAGAACCTGGCCGAGGCCGCCATCAAGTCCGGCTTCTGGGCGCGCGACATCACTCCCGTCACCCTGCCCGACGGCACCGTGGTCTCCGCCGACGACGGCCCGCGCGCCGGGGTCACCCTGGAGGCCGTCTCCGGCCTCAAGCCGGTCTTCCGCCCGGACGGCACCGTCACGGCCGGCAACTGCTGCCCGCTGAACGACGGCGCCGCCGCCCTGGTGGTCATGTCCGACACCAAGGCCCGCGAGCTCGGCCTCACCCCGCTCGCCCGCGTGGTCTCCACCGGCGTCAGCGGCCTCTCCCCCGAGATCATGGGCTACGGCCCGGTCGAGGCCAGCCGCCAGGCGCTCAAGCGGGCCGGGCTGACCATCGACGACATCGACCTGGTGGAGATCAACGAGGCCTTCGCGGCCCAGGTCATCCCCTCCTACCGGGACCTGGGCATCCCGCTGGAGAAGCTGAACGTCAACGGCGGCGCGATCGCCGTCGGCCACCCCTTCGGCATGACCGGCGCCCGCCTCACCAGCACCCTGATCAACTCCCTGCAGTGGCACGACAAGCAGTTCGGCCTGGAGACCATGTGCGTCGGCGGCGGCCAGGGCATGGCGATGGTCATCGAGCGCCTGAGCTGACCGCTCGACCGACTCCGTCCACCCGTTCGGAGTGACGGTGCGTAACTGAGGGCCGGATCACACGCGGAGTGGGATCCGGCCCTCGGCACACCCTCTCCGAGCCGTTTTGTCGACGCCCCGGAATCGGTCAACTCCGCAGCGTAGAGCGGGACTACCTAACAATTTGAGGACAAGGACGAAAGTCACGGACAAATCGGACATCTGCCACTGCAGCATCAGTCGCCCATGCGGCACTGTGGAGACGTAACCCCGTTCCGCTCCTCCCTAGGAGTACGTTCCGTGAGCGTCGTGTACACCACCCTGCTGCTGGTCCTGATCGCCCTCTCCGCCGCGCTGCTGGTCCAGGGCCGCCGCCTCTCCCGCCGTCTCGCCGAGCAGGCGGCCGCCACCGCCGCCGCGACCGCCGCCGCAAGTGCCGCCGCCCCGGCCGTGGTTGACGAGACGGTGATACGCCGGGCCGTGCACGAGGCGCTGGCCGCCGACCGCGAGCGGGAGATCGCCGAGGCCCGCGCGTTCTGGGCCGAGCAGGAGGCCCGGGCCGCGGAGGACGCCCCGATCTTCGACTCCCCGTTCACCAGTGCCCAGGAGGAGTGGCCGCTCTTCTTCCCGCGCCCGACCGGCCCGCTCGACGCCGCCGACCAGGCGGGCACCATGGACCCGGAGTTCGGCGAGGCGCTGCGCAGCGCGCTCGAGGACCTGATCGGCGAGGACGGCGGCACCGCCGCCCCGCGCCCGGCGGGCGCCCACCCCTCGGGCGGCGGCCACCCCGCCGAGAGCGCCGGGGAGATCCGGGCCCGCCGCGAGGCCGATCTGCTCGCCACCGGCCTGGAGGCCGGCCTGCTGGACGCCGAACCGGCCGTGGACGCCGAGCCGGTGGCCGCGCCCGACCCGCGCCGCCACCCCTCGCACCCGGACTTCGTGCCCAGCCCGACCCCGTCCCGCGAGTGGACCGACACCCGCCTCGCCACCCTGGCCGACGAGGGCGTCGCGCTCACCGACGTCCGCCCCGGCCCGCTCGGCACCCTGGACGTCTACGCCTTCGCCGACGGCACCACGCTCTGCGTCGCCCCCGGCGACCGCGAGGCCGCCTACCGCCTGATCGACGCCGTCCGGGCCGGCGAGGACGTCCGGCTGCTCGGCGGCTCGCGGTTCTCCGGCTCCTACTCGCTGACCTTCTCCACCGACGAGGAGGCCGTCTACGTGCTGGCCGACCGGGTGGTCGCCAGCATCTGATCCGCCCGCAGCAGGCCAACGGCCGGTCGAGTCATCGGGGTTACCGACTCGACCGGCCGTTCGCGTGCCCGGGCGCCCGGGGGTCAGGCGGTGAGCTCGTCCGCCGCCCGCACCGCGTCCAGCGCCTGGGCCAGCACCTCGGGGCCGGCCACCGCGGCCAGTTCCCGCCCGGCGACGGCCAGTTGGTCGCCCACCGCGAAGGCCCCGGCGTCCGGGAACTCCCTCGGCGGCTCGCCCGCCAGCTCCAGCGCCCGCCCGGCCGAGTCCGCTGCCAGGGCCAGCACGGCCGCCGCCCGGCTCGGGTACCCGGGCACCGGGGCCAGCAGCCTGCTCTGCGGCATCGAACGGAAGCGGTCGGCCAGCCGGTCCACGGCGGCCAGGAAGGTCTGTGCGTCTGCCATGCGGTGAGCCTATGCGCTGCCGGGAACGGCGGAGGCCCGCCCCGGTGCAACCGGGGCGGGCCTCAGGCGGGCTGACGCGGGATCAGTCGTCGCCGCGGAGGATGGCGATCAGGCGCAGCATCTCCAGGTAGATCCAGACCAGCGACAGGGTGAGCCCGAAGGCGGCCCGCCAGGCCTCCTTCTCCGGGGCGCCGCCCTGGATGCCCGCCTCGATCTCGGCGAAGTCCAGGGAGAGGAAGAAGGCGCCGATGCCGATGCCGAGGATGCCCACCACGATGCCGAGCGGGCCCGAGCGCAGGCCCATGTCGGCGCCGAACAGCGAGGCCACCACGTTGACCAGCATGAGCAGCACGAAGCCCATGGCGATCGCGATGCCGATCCGGGTGTAGCGCGGGGTGACCCGGATCCGGCCGGACTTGTAGGCGATCAGCATCGCCGCGAAGACGGCCGCGGTGCCGAGCACGGCCTGCACCACGATGCCCGAGAACATGGTCTCGAAGGCGTGGCTGACCGCGCCGAGGAAGAAGCCCTCCAGGGCCGCGTAGGTGACGATCAGGGCGGGGCTGACGCTCCGCTTGAAGCTGATCACCATGCCGACCACGAAGGCGGCGATCGCGGCGCCGATGGCCGGGCCGAAGGAGGTGGCGGGCAGCAGGAACCAGGCCACCGCGCCGGCCGCGACCAGGGTCAGCAGCGTGATCGCGGTGCGGGCGACCACGTCGTCCATGGTCATCCGGCCGGTCTGCAGCGGGCCCGCGGACGGGGCCTGGTACATCTGCACCAGCTGCTCGTCGGTCAGCTGACCGGGCTGCGGCTGGGCGTAGGGGTTGTTGCCGTAGGGGTTGTTGCCGTACGGGCTCCCGGCCTGCGGCGCCCCGGCCTGGGGCTGCTGGGCGGTGTTGAACCCCGCGTATCCGGCGTCGCGGGTGAAGGACCCCTCCCGCGAGAAGACCGGGTTGCTGCTTCTCATGTCATTCCCTCCGGGGCGGCGTGGTGCCACCCGCACCGCTCCAGGGTAATGCCTTGGCAAAGGAATGAGCCTCAACCGCGAGGATGATCTCGCACACGCGCACCGGCGGCGCGCGGAGTCTTGGTGCCCGGGGCCGGACTCGAACCGGCACGGCCTACGGCCAAGCAGTTTTAAGCTGCCCGTGTCTGCGTTCCACCACCCGGGCGGGACCTCTCCGCCCCTCGTACGGGGTACCCCTGAGACTAGTCGCCCAGAGCACCCTTTCGCACACTCTCAGGCAGGCAATTTGTCATGTTTCCTTGACATCTGACGAATCGTCTGGAAATCGGCCATGCCCCGGCGCGATCCGGCCACCTCCTCGGCGTCGGGGTCGGTGTCATACCGCAGGAGGAGAAGCCCGGGCCCCGCCTACGCCCAGCGGCGGTGGGTCCAACCGTTCCGGCGGGCGACGGATTCCATGATCGTCCGGCGGAGGATGGTGTAGCGGTCGGGCCCTGCGTCCGGCCGTCCACGACCACCTCACGTCCGCAAGGAGTTCCCCCGTGATCACCAAGCCCGCGAACGCCGCACACACCGGCCAGGCGGCCGCCCGCGCCACCGGCCTCAACAAGGTCTACGGCGAGGGCGAGACCAGGGTGGTCGCGCTGGACAACGTCAGCGTCGTGTTCCCGCAGGGCCAGTTCACCGCCATCATGGGGCCCTCGGGCTCCGGCAAGTCCACCCTCATGCACTGCATGGCGGGCCTGGACACGGTGAGCTCCGGCTCCTCCACCATCGGGGACACCGAGCTGGTCGGCCTCAAGGACAAGCAGCTCACCAAGCTCCGCCGGGACAAGATCGGCTTCATCTTCCAGGCCTTCAACCTGCTGCCGACGCTGACCGCGCTGGAGAACATCACGCTGCCGATGGACATCGCCGGCCGCAAGGTCGACCAGGCCTGGCTGGACCGGGTGGTGGAGACGGTCGGCCTCTCCGGCCGCCTCTCGCACCGCCCCTCGCAGCTCTCCGGCGGCCAGCAGCAGCGGGTGGCCTGCGCCCGCGCGCTGGCCAGCAGGCCGGACATCGTCTTCGCCGACGAGCCGACCGGGAACCTCGACTCCCGCTCCGGCGCCGAGATCCTCTCCTTCCTGCGCAACTCGGTGCGCGAGCTCGGCCAGACGGTCGTGATGGTCACCCACGACCCGGTCGCCGCCTCCTACGCGGACCGGGTGGTCTTCCTGGCCGACGGCCGGATCGTGGACGAGCTGACCGGGCCGACCGCGGACACCGTGCTGGACCGGATGCGCCGCTTCGACGCCAAGGGCCGGACGAGCTGACGGCCTGACGGCCCGTCACCGACCGCCCCCCGCTCCGACTCCCCCAGGACGACATTCGATGTTCCGCACCGCACTGCGCAACGTGGCGGCCCACAAGGGCCGGCTGCTCATGACGGTCCTCGCCGTCATGCTCGGCACCGCCTTCGTGGCCGGCACCATGGTCTTCTCCGACACGCTCGGCAAGGCCATGACCAACAGCTACTCCAAGAGCTACTCCGACATCTCGGTCCAGGTCACCGACAGCTCGGCCTCCGCCTACGCCCGCGCCTCGGAGAAGACCGGCGACGGCGCCGAGCTCACCAAGGCCACCGTCGACCAGCTGGCCGCCCTCCCGGGCGTCGCCCAGGTCCGCGGCGTGGCGGCCGGCTTCACCGCCGTGGCGAACAAGAAGGGCGACCTGATCGGCCAGGCGTACAACGCCTACGGCGCCAACTGGTCCCCGGCCGCCGACGGCAAGGACCCGCGCTACCCGATGGTCGAGGGCCAGGGCCCGAAGAAGGCCGGCGAGGTGGCGCTGGACCGCGCCAGCGCCGACAAGGCCGGCTACAAGGTCGGCGACACCGTCCGGGTGGCGGGCAACGGCCCGGCCCAGGACGTGAAGCTGACCGGGATCTTCACCACCGACGACCCGCAGATCACCTCGGGCGCCACCCTCACGCTCTTCGACACCGCCACCGCGCAGCAGTTCCTGCTCTCGCCCGGCCGCTTCTCGGCCATCGACGTCCAGGGCAAGCCCGGCACCTCGCAGACCGCGCTGCAGGACGCGGTGATCTCCAAGCTGCCCAAGGAAGGCTCGATCACCGCGAAGACCGGTGACCAGCTGACGGCCGATCAGACCAAGATGGTCGAGCAGGGCACCAGCGGCATGAAGACGATGCTGCTGGCCTTCGCCGGCATCTCGCTCTTCGTCGGCATCTTCATCATCGCCAACACCTTCACCATGCTGATCGCCCAGCGCACCAAGGAGCTGGCCCTGCTGCGCGCCATCGGCGCGGCCCGCGGCCAGATCACCCGCTCGGTGCTGGCCGAGGCGCTGCTGATCGGTCTGACCGCCTCGGTGGCCGGTCTGGTCACCGGCATCGGGATCGGCGCCGCGATGCAGGCCGGGATGGCGAAGCTGGCCGAGGGCATGCCCACCGGCCCGCTGGTGATCGCCCCGGCCACCGTGATCACCGCGCTGGTGACCGGCGTCGTGGTCACCGTGGTCTCCGCCCTGCTGCCGGCCGTCCGGGCCTCCCGGATCGCCCCGGTCGCCGCGATGGCCAGCGGCGACGCCCCGGCCACCCAGAAGAGCCTGATCGTCCGCAACGTGATCGGCTCGCTGCTCGCCGCGGCCGGCTTCGCGATGATCCTCGGCGGTGCCGCCAAGGGCGGCGAGACCGGTCGCTACGTCATCATGGGCGGCGCCCCGGTCGCGATGATCGGCATCTTCGTCCTGCTGCCGCTGCTCTCCCGCCCGGTGATCGCGCTGACCGGCCCGCTGCTGGCCGCCGTGGCCGGCACCCCCGGCAAGCTGGCCCGCCGCAACGCGGTGCGCAACCCGCGCCGCACCGCCACCACCGCCGCCGCGCTCACCATCGGCCTGACCCTGGTGACCGCCATGACGGTGATGGGCGCCTCGGTCGGCGGAGCGGTCGACCGGATCGTCTCCAAGGGCGTGGTGGCCGACTACAAGGTCTCCAGCGCCAACCGGATGAGCCTCTCCCCTGAGCTGGCCGAGAAGGTCGCCAAGGCGCCCGGCGTGACCGCCTCCAGCGCCCTGACCAACGCGTACTGGGACCTGGAGGGCAAGGACTCCGCGGTCTCCGGCGTGAACCCGGCGACGCTGCCCAAGCTGCTCGACCTCACCATGGACGCCGGCTCGGCGGACGCCCTGGCGAAGGGTCAGGTGCTGGTCGAGGCCGAGACCGCCAAGAAGCGCGGCCTGACGGTCGGTTCGACCGTCAAGGCGGACTTCATGGACGGCAAGACCGGGACCCTGACGGTCGGCGGCGTCTACCAGTCGCTCGACATGCTCTCCCCCTTCGTGGTCGCCGACTCGGTGATGGCCCCGCACGCCAAGGACGCCGACATCCGGGACATCCTGGTGAAGGGCACCGACGGCGCCACCACCGCGCTCGCCACGTCGGTCAAGGAGGCCACCGGCAACAACCCGGTGATCGAGGTCAAGACCCTGGAGCAGATGAAGGAGGAGTTCAACCAGATCATCTCCTTCGCGCTCAACATGATGTACGGCCTGCTGGCCATGTCGGTGCTGGTCGCCGTCCTCGGCGTGGTGAACACGCTGGCGATGTCGGTGTTCGAGCGGAAGCGGGAGATCGGAATGCTGCGGGCGATCGGCCTGGACCGGCGGGGCATCAAGCGGATGGTGAAGCTGGAGTCGGTGGTGATCTCGCTGTTCGGCGCCGTCACCGGTGTGCTGCTCGGCTCCTTCCTGGCCTGGGCGGTCAACTCCACCCTGGACTCCAGCATCCCGGGCCTGGTCACCGAGCTGCCCTACGGCCAGCTGCTGCTCTTCCTGCTGATGGCCGGTCTGGTCGGCCTGGTGGCCGCCCTGTGGCCCGCCCGCCGGGCGTCCAAGCTGGACATCCTGACCAGCATCAAGACCGACTGACGACCCCTCAGCGGCACGAGGAAGGCCCCCACCGGATCTCCCGGTGGGGGCCTTCGTCGGTCTCAACTGCTGTACTCCGCCCGGTCGTGGAACCGGCTGAGCACCACGGAGGTCGTGGTCCGGCGACACTGCCGGGCGGAGAGCCTCCGACTCATACCCCGGGTGCGGTCAACGCCCGGGGCCAGTCGCTCACTTGCTGGCCAGCTCCTTGGCGGGCTCGGCGGGGGCCGGGACGGCCGCCTTCGGCGCGGGGCCGGTGGCCTCCTGGAACGCCTCGAACGGCTTCTCCATCTGCGCCAGGCCGACGGTCTCGCGCTTGAGGAACATCGCCAGCGTCCAGTCGGTGAAGACCCGGATCTTGCGGTTCATGGTCGGGACCATCGCGCCGTGGTAGCCGCGGTGGAACCACCAGGCCAGCCGGCCCTTGAGCTTGACCTTGCCGAAGAGGATGGCCACGCCCTTGTGCAGGCCGAGACCGGCCACCGCACCGAGGTTCTTGTGCTTGTACTCGGCCTGCGGGAAGCCGCGCATGCCCGAGATGACGTTGTCGCCGAGGACGGCGGCCTGACGGACGGCGTGCTGCGCGTTCGGCGGGCACCAGGCGCCCTCGCCGGCGGCGAGGTCCGGCACCTGGGCGTTGTCGCCGGCGGCCCAGACGTAGTCGAAGCCGGTGACCTGGAGGGTCGGCGCGGCGTCCACGTGGCCGCGCGGGCCGAGCGGGAGGCCGAACTGCGACAGCACCGGGTTCGGCTTGACGCCCGCGGTCCACACGATGGTCGAGGCGTCCATCTCCATGCCGTTCTTCAGCACCACGTGCTGGTCGACGCAGGAGTCCATCGAGGTCTCGATGTAGACCTCGATGTTGCGCTCCTCGAGCTTCTCCTTGGTCCACAGACCGAGGTCCGGGCCCATCTCGGGGAGGATGCGGTTGGCCGCCTCGACGACGATGAAGCGCATGTCGTCGCGGCTGACGGTGCGGTAGATCTTGGCGGCGTCGCGCGCCATGTCCTCGATCTCCGCGATGGTCTCGATGCCGGCGAAGCCGCCGCCGATGACCACGAAGGTGAGGGCCTTGCGGCGGATCGCCTCGTCCGTGGTGGACTCGGCGCGGTCCAGCTGCGCCATCACGTGGTTGCGGAGGCTGATGGCCTCCTCCACGGTCTTCATGCCGATGCCGTGCTCGGCCAGACCGGGGATCGGGAAGGTGCGGGAGACCGAGCCGGTGGCGACGACCAGGTAGTCGAAGGACAGCTCGTAGGAGTCGCCCGCTGCGGGCTGGATGGTGGCGACCTTGCGGGCGTGGTCCACACCGGTGACCGCACCGGTGAGCACCTCCGCCTTCTTGAGGGCGCTGCGCAGCGGCGCGACGAGGTTGCGAGGCGCGACGTTGCCGCCGGCCGCCTCGGGAAGGAAGGGCAGGTACGTCATGTACGACCGCGGGTCGACGACCGTGACGGTCGCTTCGCCGTAGCGCATCTTCTTGAGAATGCGCATCGCGGCATACAGGCCGACGTAACCACCGCCGACGATCAGGATGCGAGGACGCTCCGTGGTGCTCATATCCGAAAGTATCCACCCCCGTTCGGGGGCACCTTCGTGAGGCCCGTCACAAGCCTCTGGACACCGTCTGCTACACTGCGCGGCCACACTCCGGGCCCCACCGTGTCACCTCACCCCGGCCCGACGGCGTTCCCGGTCCGCTCGAACGGTACCCGTGCGAAACCCCGTCGCTGAGCAGCAACGATCCCGATCCGGTCCCGGTTCCCGGCCCGCTGTTTCGATTCCACTACCCAGCCCGATGCCCACCTTCGAACCATCGAGCGCGGCCCACCAGAGGCCTTCGGTCCCGCATATCGGACAGACCGGACCGCCGAGTGCGACGAAAGGCTGGTTCGCCATGTGAAGAAATTCACGAAGGTTCTTGCGACACCCGGTGCAGCGGGCGGCCCCGGGTGCCATCCAGGCGCTCCGGGGCCGCTCGCAGGGGCGTCGGGAGGGCTCCCGACGGGGCGTCAGGAGACCAGGCTCCAGGCGACGCCGTCCAGGATGTCGTGCTCGCTGACCACCAGCTCGGCGGCCCCGGTGCGCTCCATGATCTCCAGCAGCACCAGCGCCCCGGCGCCGATCACGTCCACCCGGCCCGGGTGCATGACCGGGATCGCGGCCCGCTCGGCGTGGTCCATGGCCAGCAGCCGGTGGGCGGTCTCGCGGACCTGCCCGACCGTCAGCCGGGCGTGGTGGATCCGGGCCGAGTCGTACTCCGGCAGCTCCAGCGCGATGCCCGCCACGGTGGTGACGGTGCCCGCCAGGCCGACCAGGGTGGCCGCGGTGGTCAGCGGGACCACCTCGGCGGCCCGGTCCAGCGCGGCCTCCACGTCGGCCCTGGCCCGGGCGGTCTGCTCCTCGGTCGGCACGCCGGCGCCGCCCTCGAAGTGCCGCTCGGTCAGCCGGACGCAGCCGATGTCCACCGACCGGGCCGCCTCCACGGACTCCCCGCCGAGCACGAACTCGGTGGAGCCGCCGCCGAGGTCGAAGACCAGGTAGGGGGAGGGGAACTGACCACCGGTCAGCTCCTTGGTGGCGCCGGTGAAGGAGAGCCGGGCCTCCTCCTCGCCGCTCACCACGGTCGGCTCCACGCCCAGGATCTCCTTGACCCCGGCCACGTACTCGGCGCTGTTCTCGGCGTCCCGGGAGGCGCTGGTGGCCACGAACCGCAGCCGGTCCGGGCCGACCCCGTGCTCGGCCAGCACCGCGGCGTACTCGCGGCAGGCGGCGAAGGTGCGCTCCAGCGCCTCGGGGGCCAGGCGGCCGGTGCGGTCCACGCCCTGGCCCAGCCGGTTGATCACCATCCGGCGGTCCAGGTCGGTGATCTCCCCGGTCTCCGGGTCCAGGTCGGCCACCAGCAGCCGGATCGAGTTGGTGCCGCAGTCGATGGCCCCCACCCTGGTCACGCTCACTCGGACTCCCCCTGCTCGGCCTCGGCGGCGGCCTTCTTGGCGGCGCGCTCGGCGGTCAGCTGCTCCTTGGCGGCGATCACGGCCGCGTGGTCCTGGTCCTTGGCGCGGTTCCTCAGCACCCGGGCACCGGCCTCCTCGACCTCGGCCGGGGAGACGCAGGGGCCCTTGGCCCACCAGTCCTCCAGCATCGCGATCGCCTCGTCGCCGAGCGGGTTGACGCCCTCCCCGGCGGCCAGCGAGTGGCCGACCAGCACGTGCAGGCACTTCACCCGGTCCGGCATGCCGCCGGCGCTCGGGAAGCCCTCCAGCACCTCGATGGCGTCCCGGCGCGCGATGTAGTCCTCGTGCGCCTTCTGGTAGGCCGCCGCCAGCTCCGGGTCCTCGGCCAGCCGGGCGGTCTGCTCCTTCATCACGCCGTCCGCCTCCAGGGTGCCGATCAGCGAGGCGGCCTTGGGGCAGGTCAGGTAGTAGAGGGTCGGGAACGGCGTGCCGTCGGGCAGCCGGGGCGCGGTCTCCACCACGTCCGGGTTGCCGCACGGGCAGCGGTGGGCCACGCCGCGCAGGCCGCGCGGCACCCGGCCGAGCTGGGCCGCGATGGCGGCGACGTCCTGGTCGTCGACCAGGGGGGTGTCGGTCGAGGGGGTGTCAGTCATGGGATTGCTACTGCCTCTGGGGGTGTGCTGCTGCGCCTAGCGCGGGACGGGGGTGGTGTCGGCCTGGTCGACCGAGTCCCAGACGCTGGCGTACCAGGGCTGGGCGGCCTTGGCCTGTGGAGCTGACGCACCGTCGGCCGAGGAGGACTTGGTGGCCGGCGGGGCCGGGTCCACCGAGATGAACGGGGTCTCGCCGGGCATCGCGTAGTGCAGCCGTTGGCGGGCCTGGGCCTTCACGAACTCCGGGTCCTGCCAGCGCGCCTTCTCCCGGCTGAGCTTCTCCACCTGGGCCCTGGCGTGCTCGGCCTTGGCCCGCTGGGCGTTGATCTCCGAGCGCTGCGCGATGTACTGCCGGGTGGGGTAGGCGAGGATCGCCACCAGCGAGCAGAGGACCAGCACCAGCACGGTGGCGCGGCTGGTGAAGCGCGGTCGCGCCGCCAAGCCCGGAATCTTCCACATCGCCGGTACCCCTCCATCCACACGCCGGTGCCCCGGCCCACCACCCTACGGGGTGGGAGCCGGGGCACCGGGCACAGCTGGCTGAGTGTCAGCCCCGGGTCGCTCAGGCCTCGGCCTTGAACCGGGGGAAGGCCCCGCGGCCCGCGTACTCGGCGGCGTCGTCGAGGATCTCCTCGATGCGCAGCAGCTGGTTGTACTTGGCGACGCGCTCGGAGCGGGCCGGGGCACCGGTCTTGATCTGGCCGCAGTTGGTGGCGACGGCCAGGTCGGCGATGGTGACGTCCTCGGTCTCGCCGGAGCGGTGCGACATCATGCAGCGGTAGCCGTTGCGCTGGGCCAGCTCGACGGCGTCCAGGGTCTCGGTCAGCGAACCGATCTGGTTGACCTTCACCAGCAGCGCGTTGGCGGTGCCGGTCTCGATGCCGCGGGCCAGGCGGGCCGGGTTGGTGACGAACAGGTCGTCACCGACCAGCTGGACCTTGTCGCCCAGCTTGTCGGTCATGGCCTTCCAGCCGTCCCAGTCGGACTCGTCCAGCGGGTCCTCGATGGAGACCAGCGGGTACGCGGCGACCAGCTCGGCGTAGTAGTCGATGAGCTCGGCGGAGGAGATCGCCTTGCCCTCGAACTGGTAGGCGCCGTCCTTGTAGAACTCGGAGGCGGCCACGTCGAGCGCCAGCGCGACGTCCTTGCCCGGGGTGTAGCCGGCCTTCTTGATGGCCTCGGTGATGAGGTCCAGGGCCTCGCGGTTGGAGTCCAGGTTCGGCGCGAAGCCGCCCTCGTCGCCCAGGCCGGTGGAGAGGCCGCGCTCCTTCAGGACGCCCTTGAGCGTGTGGTAGACCTCGACGCCCCAGCGGACGGCCTCGGAGAAGGACTCCGCGCCGATCGGGGCGATCATGAACTCCTGGATGTCGACGTTGGAGTCGGCGTGCGACCCACCGTTCAGGATGTTCATCATCGGGACGGGCAGGACGTGCGCGTTCGGGCCGCCCAGGTAGCGGAACAGCGGCAGGTCGCTGGCCTCGGAGGCGGCGTGCGCCACGGCGAGCGAGACGCCCAGGATGGCGTTGGCGCCGAGCGAGGACTTGTCCGGGGTGGCGTCCAGGTCGAGCATGGCCTGGTCGATCAGGCGCTGCTCGGTGGCGTCGTAGCCGACGAGCTCCGGGCCGATCTGCTCGATGACGGCCAGGACGGCCTTCTCGACGCCCTTGCCGAAGTAGCGGTTCTTGTCACCGTCGCGGAGCTCAAGCGCCTCGAAGGCGCCGGTGGAGGCACCCGACGGGACGGCGGCACGGCCGGTGCTGCCGTCGTCCAGACCGACCTCGACCTCGACCGTGGGGTTGCCACGGGAGTCGAGGATCTCGCGGGCTACGACGACATCGATGGACGGCACGAGGCATCTCCTTGCGGAAGCGGGATGTGTAGTCGTTACGACCAGAGCCTAACCGCACCGGGCCCCGGGACCACGCTGACCTTGGTCCCGTCTCACCTCGTGGCCTTCCTACCCACCGGTAGTTCACCTGGGACGGGCACGGAGGGGCCGCACCGTCGAACGGTGCGGCCCCTCCGTGATGACGGTGCGTCGGATCAGCCCAGCTGGAGGACCTGGCCGGGGTAGATCAGGTCGGGGTTGCCACCCACGACCGACTTGTTGGCCTGGTAGACCTGGTGCCAGTCCTGGCCCTTGGCGGCGGCGATGCCGGACAGGGTGTCACCGGACTTGACGGTGTAGCTGCCGGTGGCCGGGGCCTTCGGCGCGGCGTGCTTCGGGGCGTTCACCGTCGGCGCGGCGGCCTTCGGGGTCTCGACCTTGGGCGCCGGCTTGGTGGTCTCGGCGGCCTTCGGCGCCGCCTTCTTGGTCTCCGTCTTGGGCGCGGCGGCCTTCGGGGTCTCCGCCTTCGGCGCGGCCGTGCGGGTCTCCGAACGGGAGGCCTTGGCCTCGGAGTTGGTGTCGACCTGGGCGGCGGCGCCGCCCTTGGTCAGGCCCGCCTTCACGGAGCAGACCGGCCAGGCGCCGGGGCCCTGGGAGGCGAGCACCTTCTCGGCGACCGCGATCTGCTGGCCCTTGGTGGCCTGGTTGGCCTGCGGCGCGTAGGCCTTGCCGCCGAAGCCGGCCCAGGTGCTGGAGGTGAACTGCAGACCGCCGTAGAAGCCGTTGCCGGTGTTGATCGACCAGTTTCCGCCGCTCTCGCACTGGGCGACCTTGTCCCAGGTCGAGACGGGTGCGGCCTGGGCGCCGGTGGCGGCCATCAGCGGAAGGGCGAGGCCGACGCCCGCGACGCCCGCGACGGCGATCGCCTTCTCGGCCTGGGTACGACGACGGTGACGGCCCGAACCAGAAAACAGCATGAAGAAGTCCCTCTCCGCACGCCTGCGAGGTGAGCTGTCGGGTTCGGACCGGGAGGTGGCCCGGCCGCCGTGAGGCGGCTTCACCCCAAGCCGTGGGGGGACGGCGACGTACGTGTGGGTCCCCCGCCCCTGCCCAAGGGTCTGGTCGGTGTCCCGGTAGCGCGGCGGGCAGGATTCGGCGTTCCGCGCGCGGGGTCCGCAGCTGCGGACTCCAGGGAGGGTAAGCAGATCAGCTGATCGATCACAAGCTCATGTCGAACACATCACACCGAAATCACGCTGCGCGGTGGGTCGTCCACAAACCGTACTCCTGTGGCCGGATTGATGTGTATTCAGATCACGGTCGATCAGATATGACCGACACGCCGTCAGATAACGGGTGTTCAGCCTTCCGGGGTGAAGCGGACCGGCAACTCCCGCAGCCCGCGCATAATCAGGCCGCCGCGCCAGCGCAGGTCAGCGGGCTCGGCGGCGAGTTGCAGGTCGGGCAGCCGGGTCAGCAGGGCGGCGAGCGCGAGCTGACCCTCCATCCGGGCCAGCGGGGCGCCGATGCAGTAGTGGATGCCGTGGCCGAAACCCAGGTGCGGATTGTCCTTGCGCGCGAGGTCGAGGGTGTTCTCCGCCGCGAACCGGGCCGGGTCGCGGTCGGCCGCCGCCAGTACCACCAGCACCGGGTCGCCGACCGGGATGTCCACCCCGCCGATGGTCAGCGGGCTGGTGGCGAACCGCCAGGTGGCCAGCTCCACCGGGCCGTCGTAGCGCAGCAGTTCCTCCACCGCCGTCTCCAGCAGCGCGCTCTCGCCCCGGCGCAGCGACGCCTGCAGCAGCTCCCGCTGCTCCGGGTCGCGCAGCAGGGCGTAGGTGCCGTTGCCGATCAGGTTGATGGTGGTCTCGAAGCCGGCGAACAGCAGGATGAAGGCCATCGCGGCGGCCTCGTTCTCCGTCAGGTGCTCACCGTGGTCACTGGCGCGGATCAGGCCGGAGATCAGGTCGTCGCCGAGGTCGGCCCGCTTGCGGTGGATCAGCTCCAGCAGGTAGGCGCGGATCCTCTTCACCGCCCGCCCCACTCCGCCGCGTTGGCCGCCGTGGTGACGGATCATCGCCCCGGCCCAGTCCCGCAGGTCGTCCTGGTCCTCCGGCGGCACGCCGAGCAGGTCGCAGATCGCGTAGATGGGCAGCGGGAAGGCGAACTCGTGGATCAGGTCGGCCTCGCCGCGGGCCGCGAAGCCGTCCACCAGGCGGTCGGTCAGCTCCTGCACCCGGGGCTGGAACTCGGCCACCCGGCGCGGGGTGAAGGCCTTGGAGACCAGCCGGCGCAGCCGGGTGTGGTCCGGCGGGTCGATGTTCAGCAGATGGGTCATCAGGTCGGCCTGCCGCTCCCCCGGGATGCCGACCCGGCCGGTGCGGTGGGCCTGCTCGCTGTGGTGCGCCGGGTTCTTGGAGAGCCGGGCGTCGGCCAGCGCCTGCCGGGCGTCCGCGTACCGGGTGACCAGCCAGGCGTCCACCCCGCTGGGCAGCGTGGTGCGGTGCACCGGGGCGTGCTCGCGCAGCCAGGCGTACGCGGGGTACGGATCGGCGGCGAACTCCCAGGTGAAGAGGGCGGGCTGGGTCGGGGCGGGGCTGTCCGGCATGGTGTGAACGGTAACCCGCCGAAGTATGAGTGAGCCTGGTCACCTGGCGGGTAATTGCTCTTGCGGAGGATCGGAGCGTGCTTACGATCCTCCGATACGGACTTGGAGGGACGCCGGTGCGGCGCGTCCCGCCGGGCGCGGCTCAAGGAGGAGCAGTCCCATGCGAGTAACCGGGGCAGTGGTGGTCATCGCGGTACTGGACGGCGGTTCGGGTGCCGGGCTGGCCCGGCGGTTCGCCGCCGCCGGCGCGGCCGGGATGCTGATCGCCGATCAGCGGGCCGGCGTGGCGGAGGACCTGGCCACCGAACTGGACCGTCCGGGCTGCCCGGTGGTCGGGGTGGGCGCCGACGTCCGGCAGCCCTCCGACGTGGCCGCCCTGGTCTCCACCGCGGTCAAGCACCTGGGCCCGATCGACCTGTTCTGCGTCTGCGGCCCCGACGCCGAGCGCATCCTCCCGATCGCCGAACTCCCCGCCACCCTCGGCCCGCTGGCCGAGCTGATGGCCCAGGTCGGCGAGGCGATCGGCGAGGTCCTCGCCCCCGCCGTCGCCGCCTGAGCCCTTCCGCTCACTCCGCCGCCCGGACCTCGTCCCGGTAGGCGCGGGTGGTGGCGCGCAGCGCCTGGTCGATGTCCAGGTCCTCGTCGTAGGCCCGCTGGGCGAGGGCCAGCAGCACCCTGCCCAGGCTCTCCTGGTCGAGCGCGGCGGGGAGTTCGTACGGGGCGTCCGGAACGGCGGTGAAGCCGGCCCGGCGGACCCGGGAGACCAGCTTGGCGGCGTACGCCAGCGCGGGCAGCCCGGCCGGGACGCCGTCCAGGATCGAGTCGCGCTGCTTCTCGGCGGCCTTGAGCTGCTCCCAGTTGGCCTCCACCTCGGCGGCGCCGGCGGCCTCCACGTCGCCGAAGACGTGCGGGTGACGGTACATCAGCTTCTCGACGATGTCCCCGGCCACGTCGTCGACGGTGAACGGGTCCTCCGGGTGCTCCTCGGCGATCCGGGAGTGGAACATCACCTGGAGCAGGACGTCACCCAGCTCCTCGCGCAGGGTGGTGCGGTCGCCCTCCTCGATCGCCTCGACCAGCTCGAAGGCCTCCTCGACCAGGTACTTCACCAGCGAGGCGTGGGTCTGCTCGGCGTCCCAGGGGCAGCCGCCCGGGGAGCGGAGCCGGTCCATCACCGCGACCAGGTCCAGCAGCCGGGCCCCCGGAAGGTCGTAGGAGCCGGGCAGCAGCTCGATCTCGGGCGCCTCCCCGGCCTGCTCGACCGCGATCCGGGCCAGCGCGTCGGTGAGCCCCGGGTCCCCGTCCGGGCTGCCGAGCCAGAGCGTCACGCCCTCCCGCTCCCCGGTCAGCAGCCGGGCCAGTGCGGGCGCGGTGGAGCGCTCGACCAGCTCCACCGTGACGCCCGCCTGGCGGACGGCCGGGAGCTGCGGGTGGGCCGGGTCCCCGGCCAGCACCCGGGCCGCCCCGCGCAGCGCCTCCCAGGCGGGCCAGGAGAGCAGGCCGGGGGCGACCCGGTGAGTGGTGGTGAGCAGGATCAGCTTCGGAGTGTCCACACTCCGAACCTACCCGGTCAGGCGGTGGCGGCGGGCTGCTTGATCCAGTCCGCGGGGGCAGTCACCAGGCCGATCTGCTGGACGTCCCAGCGGCCGTAGCGCGGGTTGACCTCGATCTTCAGCTTGGCCCCGGCCTCGGTCAGCGCGGAGCGGATCGCGGCGTCGCCCTCAGGGGTGCGGGCGTCCTTGCCGGCGGCCAGCTTCTGGATGCCCAGCTGCTGCCGGTAGAAGGAGTCCACCGCGTCGGCCGGGACGTTCTGCCGCACCAGCAGTTCGCGCGCCAGCTCGGCCTCGCCGCCCATCATCTTGGCCTGGCCCGCCTTGGCCTCGGCGATCTCCCCGTCGGTGACGGTGAGCCGACGGTCCGCCAGGGCCTGGGCGACCACCCGGTCCAGCACCAGGTCGACCACCGTCCGGCGGACCAGCCCGGCCCGCTCGGCCTGCTGCCCGCCGGTCTCGGCCGCCACGCCCTGGCGGACCTCGCCGACCCGGGCCTCCACGGCCGCGATGCTGATCTTCTCCCCGCCGACCACGGCAGCCGATCCCTGGTGGGGCGGCTGACTCCCGCAGGCCGCCAGTGCGGCTCCGGCGAGCAGGACTCCGGCGGTGGTGCGGAGGTGGCGGATCACGTGGGGCCTCCCGGGAGTTGTGGGGCGCGCGTGGTTCTGCTGACGGTGCACCAGTCTCGTGGCCCGGGGGCGTTTGGCCAAGGGTGCCGACGTCCCCGGAAGGCTGGTGTCGCGACGGGGCGCACCGGCCGGAAACCGGTTTGATCACCCACCTATGATTCGTACTCGCGTTCACTGCACGTTCTTTGCACCGGTGGGGGAATCCCGTACATGAAGCTGTCCCGCGTCTCCGCTGTCCTCACGGCCGCCGCGCTCGCCCCGGCGATCCTGTTCCCGTCCGCCGCCTCGGCCACCGGGAACCCGCCCGCCACCCCGGGCGTCTCGGCCGCCGACAGCCAGACCGACGAGCAGAACAAGGACCTGATCAAGGCCATGCTCGCGGACCCGAAGGAGGGGCCGGGCATCCGGGAGGCCGCCCAGGCCGCCCTCGACGGGACCCCGGAGGACCGGGTCGCGTTCCTGACGGTCAAGCAGCACGCGGTGCGCGAGAGCGACGAGCGGGTGAAGCTGACCCAGCTCATGAGCACCGGCGGTCCGGCCGTCCGGGCGGCCGCCGGCGCCGCCATGAGCGGTGACCGCAAGGCGGTCCAGGCCTTCCTCGCGACGGGCTACGAGGAGGCCAAGGGCGACGACATGGTGGAGGCGGCCCGGATCGCCGAGATCGCCGGGCCGCTGGTGCGGAAGGCCGCGGACGAGGCCCTGCGGAGCGGCTACGCCAAGGTCGCCGTCTTCCTCAACTCCGGCCGCGCCAAGGCCGAGAGCGCCGAGCGGGTCCAGGTCTCGCAGATCGCCGAGACCGGCGGCCCCGCCGTCCGCAAGGCCGCCCTCGCCGCCCTCGACGGCAACTACGCGGGCATCGCCGCCTTCCTCAACACCGGCCGTGCGAAGGCCGAGAGCGCCGACCGGATCCGGGTCTCGCAGATCGCCGAGACCGGCGGCCCCGCCGTCCGCAAGGCCGCCCTCGCCGCCCTCGACGGCGACTACGCGGGCATCGCCGCCTTCCTCAACAGCGGCCACGCCAAGGCCCTGGAGACGGACGCGGCGGCGGAGAAGAAGGCCGCCGAGGACAAGGCCGCGGCCGAGAAGGCCGAGCGGGAGAAGCCGGCCACGGTCACCCCGGCGAACGTGACCACCACTCCGGCACCGGCCACCACGGGCACCACCCCGGTGACCACCGACAGCACCGATCGCCTGGCCTACACCGGCGGCGGCGAGGACCTGCCGTGGCAGGTCGGCGGTGCCGCGGCCGCGCTGGCCGCCGGTGCGGCGCTGGTCGCCGCCTCGCGCCGCCGTCAGGGCGCCGAGGGCTGAACCACCGTGCAGGGGCCCGTCCTTCCGGCAGCGGAGGGGCGGGCCCTTCGCCGTGCCCCGACGGGCCGTCAGCCGGAGGCGTACGGGTTGCCGCGGACCGGGGTGGGCGGCGGGGTCGCCGGGCCGATCGCGGCCAGGTGGGAGCGCAGCCGGAGCACGTCGGGGTGGTGCGGGCCGTAGCTGCGCTCGCGCTCCAGCAGGAGCTCGGTGAACTGCTGCCAGGCGGCCCGGCGTTCCCCCTGGCGGATCAGCAACAGGCCGATCTGCTCCCGGAGTTCGAAGGCGCGCTCGGGCTCCCCCGCCGCCCCGGCCAGCAGCTGCCGGAACTCGGCGAGCGCCTCCGGGTAGCGGCGCTGGGTCTGCAGGGCCCGGGCGTGGATGGTGCGGACGGTGCGCACCAGGGGCGCCGCCTCGCCGAGTTCGGCGCGGGCCCGGGGCAGCAGGCGGCCCGCCAGCTCGGTGACCTCGGCGTAGCGGCGGGCGGCGACCAGGTCGGAGAGCTGGTCGAAGGCGGCCGTCAGGTCCTCGGCGGCGGGCGGCGGCACCGCGACCGAGGGCAGGATGGCGGGGCCACCGGCCGACCGGCCCTCGCCCGTCGGGTCCGCGGCCGGCGCCGGGACCGGGGCGGGAGCGGGCGGCAGCGGCTGGTGCGGGTACCGGTAGGGCGCGGTCGGATCGGGCAGCACCCCTGCGGCGGGCCGGAGTTCGGCCCGGGCCTGCGGAAGCAGCGGCAGCAGCCGGGCGTACACCGCGCGGGTGCCCGGCGGGCGGTCCTCGGGGCGCTTGGCCAGCAGGTCCAGCACCAGGGCCTCCAGCACCACCGGCACCTCGGGCCGCAACTCCCGCAGCGGAGTGGGTGGTTCGTCCACCTGCCGGCGCAGCACCCCGAGCGCGCTGGGCGCCTCGAACGGCGCCCGGCCGGCCAGCATCTCGTGCAGCAGGCAGCCCAGCGCGTAGAGGTCGCTGCGCCGGTCGGCACCGGTCGCGAGGGCCTGCTCCGGTGCCATGTACGCGGGGCTGCCGATCGGCACGCCGGTCAGGGTGAGTCTGGTCGCCGACGGGTCCAGTGCGGTCGCGATGCCGAGGTCCAGCAGCACCACCCGGCCGTCCTCACGGACCATCACATTGCTCGGCTTGAGGTCCCGGTGCACCAGCCCGGCGGTGTGCACCGCCTCCAGCGCACCGCAGAGCTGGGCCGCCACGGCGACCGCCCGCTCCAGCGGGCAGGGGTCCTGAGCGGCGATCAGGTCCGCCAGGCTCAGGCCCGCCACCCGCTGCATCACCAGGTAGAGCTCGCCGTCGTCCTCCCCCGCGTCGAAGACCGTCACCAGGCCCGGGTGGTCGAGCCCGGCGGTCACCCGGCACTCGCGCAGGAACCTGCGGCGCAGCGACGCGTCCGGGTCCGGGCCGTGGCCGAAGCGGGCGGCGCGGAGCAGCTTCACCGCGACCGGCCGCCCCAGGCGTTCGTCCGTCCCGGCCCAGACCTGCCCCATCCCGCCCTGGCCGATCGGCTCCCCGAGCCGGTACCGGCCGCCGACCAGCCGGGCGTCCCTCACGGACGGCCCTCCTGCGCCTGACGGCGCAGCAGCTCACCCAGCTGCTGGAGGTCGTCCTGGGTGGCCGGGCCCGCCTGCGGCTGCGGCTGCGGCCGCGGCGGGTACGAGGGCTGCGGCTGCGGCTGGTACGGGACCACGGGCGGCGGGTACCAGGGTGCCGGGGCGGGTGCCTTCGAGCGCCACTGCTGTTGGGTGTCCATCACCAGGAAGTGCACCGGGCCGCCGAGCCAGAGCGCGAAGAGGGCGAGCCCGCCCGCCAGGTCCAGCCCGCTGGCGACGTCCGGGTCCGGGTCGGTCAGCCCGACCGCGACGTAGACCAGGAGTTGGAGCAGCCCGGCCACCACCGCACCGGCCACGTCCGCCGCCCGCCTGCGCCGCACCGCCAGCACCAAGGACGGCACCATGCCCAGCAGCCCGAGCGACAGCAGCGGCACCAGGGCGAGCAGCACCTTCCCGCCGACCCCGAGCGGGCCGGGGTTGCTGCCGTACTGCTGACCAGCCATGGGTACTCCCGTACGAGCGCCGCCAAAACTCCCGGCACACCGTACCGCCTACGGGATGCGGCGGAAGGTGGTCGTACCGGGGGCGCGAGGAACTGCGCGCTGCGGAAGGACGAGACCCGTGTGCCGGGTACGGAGATCCACTGGCACGTGAACGTCCGTACCCGGCACCCGGGTCAGGGTCTTCCGCCTAGCGGCCCTTCGAGGCACCCGCGAGGTCGTCGAACATGGTGCTCAGGAACTCCCGGCACCAGGCCAGCAGTTCGCGCCCGACCAGGGGCTTGCCGCCGATCCGGCCGGTGGACGGCCGCGGCACCAGGAGCTGCTGCGCCGTCGCCTTGACCTGGCTGCGCGGGTAGAGCCGGTTCAACCGCAGCTGCTGCGACTCCCGCAGCTCGACCGGCCCGAACCGCACGAACTGGCCCTGGAGCGTGATGTCGCCGATGCCGCAGCGCCGCGCGTACAGCCGCAGGGCGGCGACCAGCAGCAGGTTCTCCACCGACTCCGGGAGCTTGCCGTAACGGTCCGTCAGCTCCTCCCGGACCTGGACGATGTCCTCCTCGGAGTTGACCGCCGCGATCGAGCGGTAGGCCTGCAGCCGCAGCCGCTCCCCCGGTGCGTAGTCGTGCGGCACGTGGGCGTCGACCGGCAGCTCGATCTTCACCTCCAGCGGCTCCTCCTCCGGCTCCGCCCCGCCGTTGGCCAGCGAGTCGCGGAACTCGGCCACCGCCTCGCCGACCATCCGCATGTAGAGGTCGAAGCCGACGCCGGCGATGTGGCCGGACTGCTCGCCGCCGAGCAGGTTGCCCGCGCCGCGGATCTCCAGGTCCTTCATGGCGACGTACATGCCGGCGCCCATCTCGGTGTGCTGGGCGATGGTGGCCAGGCGCTCGTGGGCGGTCTCGGTGAGCGGCTTCTCCGGCGGGTAGAGCATGTAGGCGTAGCCGCGCTCGCGGCCGCGGCCGACCCGGCCGCGGAGCTGGTGCAGCTGGGAGAGGCCGAAGGTGTCGCCGCGCTCGACGATCAGGGTGTTGGCGTTGGAGATGTCGATGCCGGACTCCACGATGGTGGTGGAGACCAGGACGTCGAACTCCTTCTCCCAGAAGTCGACCACCACCTTCTCCAGCTGGGTCTCGCCCATCTGCCCGTGCGCGGTGGCGACCCGGGCCTCCGGCACCAGCTCCTTGATCCGGGCGGCCGCCTTGTCGATCGACTCGACCCGGTTGTGGATGTAGAACACCTGGCCCTCGCGCAGGAGTTCACGCCGGATGGCGGCCGAGATCTGCTTCTCGTCGTACGGGCCGACGAAGGTCAGCACCGGGTGGCGCTCCTCCGGCGGGGTGGTGATGGTGGACATCTCCCGGATGCCGGTGACGGCCATCTCCAGGGTGCGCGGGATCGGGGTCGCGGACATGGTGAGCACGTCCACGTTGGCCCGCAGCTTCTTCAGCTGCTCCTTGTGCTCGACGCCGAAGCGCTGCTCCTCGTCGACGATGACCAGCCCGAGGTCCTTGAACTTCGTCTCGTTGGAGAAGAGGCGGTGGGTACCGATCACCACGTCCACCGAGCCCTCGAACAGGCCCTCCAGCACGGCCTTGGCCTCGGAGTCGGTCTGGAAGCGGGAGAGCGCCTTCACGTTCACCGGGAAGTTGGCGTAGCGCTCGGCGAAGGTGGAGAAGTGCTGCTGCACCAGCAGCGTGGTCGGCACCAGCACCGCGACCTGCTTGCCGTCCTGGACGGCCTTGAAGGCGGCCCGCACCGCGATCTCGGTCTTGCCGTAGCCGACGTCGCCGCAGATCAGACGGTCCATCGGGACCGACTTCTCCATGTCCGACTTCACCTCGGCGATGGTGGTGAGCTGGTCCGGGGTCTCCGCGTACGGGAAGGCGTCCTCCAGCTCGCGCTGCCACGGGGTGTCCGGGCCGAAGGTGTGGCCGGGCGCGGCCATCCGGGCCGAGTAGAGCTTGATCAGGTCGGCGGCGATCTCCTTGACCGCCTTCTTGGCCCGCTGCTTGGTCTTGGCCCAGTCCGCGCCGCCGAGCCGGTGCAGGGTGGGCGCCTCGCCACCGACGTACTTGGTGACCTGGTCGAGCTGGTCGGTCGGCACGAACAGCCGGTCGCCGGGGTGGCCCCGCTTCGCGGGGGCGTACTCCAGTACCAGGTACTCGCGGGTGGCGCCCTGGACGGTGCGCTGCACCATCTCCACGTACCGGCCGACGCCGTGCGCCTCGTGCACCACGTAGTCGCCGGCCGCCAGGGCCAGCGGGTCGATCGCGTTGCGGCGGCGGGACGGCATCCGGCGCATGTCCTTGGTGGAGGACTTCTGACCGGACAGGTCGGTCTCGGTGACGACGGTGAGCTTGAGGGCCTCGTCCACGAAGCCGTGCTCGATCGAGCCGCAGGAGACGTACACCACGTCCCGGGTCGGTGCCCCGTCCAGGTCGGCCACCAGCCTGGCCGGGATGCCCTCGCCGCTCAGCACCTCGGCCAGGCGGGAGGCCGGGCCGTGGCCCTCGGTCACCATGACGACCCGCCAGTCGGCGTTCAGCCGCTCCTTGGCGTCGGCGATCGCCCGGGCGGTGTCGCCCCGGTAGGCCTCGACGGCGTGCATGCCGAGGGTCAGCGTGTTGGCGTCGAACTCCAGGATCTCGGTGACGGACGAGTCGCTGGTGGCGAAGGGACTGACGGACCACCAGGGCAGCCCGATCTCCGCCGCGTGCTCCCGGACGTCGGCCAGCGACCAGAGCGAGGCGGCCGAGACGTCGATGCTCGGATCACTGAGCTGGGCGATGTCGATCGGCCGGTCGCCACCGGCGGCCGCGGCCACCCAGGAGGCGTGCAGGAACTCCTGACTGGTCGCCACCAGATCGGCCGCCCGGGTACGGACCCGCTCCGGGTCGCAGACCACCGTGACCGAGCCCTGCGGCAGCACGTCCAGCAGCAGCTCCATGTCGTCCACCAGCACCGGGGCCAGCGACTCCATGCCCTCGACCGCGATGCCCTGGGCGATCTTGTCCAGGATCTCGGCCAACTCCGGGTGCTGCTCCGCCAGTTCGGCCGCGCGGAGCTTGACCTCCTCGGTCAGCAGCAGCTCACGGCAGGGCGGCGCCCAGAGGCCGTGCTCGGCGATCTCCAGCGAGCGCTGGTCGGCGATCTTGAAGAAGCGGATCTCCTCGACCTCGTCGCCCCAGAACTCGATCCGGAGCGGATGCTCCTCGGTCGGCGGGAAGACGTCCAGGATGCCGCCGCGGACGGCGAACTCGCCGCGCTTCTCGACCAGTTCGACCCGGGAGTAGGCGGCGGCCGCGAGCTTGCGGGACACCTCGCCGAGGTCGTGCTGCTCGCCCCGCTGCAGGGCCACCGGCTCCAGCTCGGCCAGCCCCTTCACCTGCGGCTGGAGCACCGAACGGACCGGCGCCACCACCACCTGCACCGGCCCGGCCGCCGGGTCGTCGCCGCGCGGGTGGACGATCCGGCGCAGCACCGCGAGCCGGCGTCCCACCGTGTCCGAGCGCGGCGAGAGCCGCTCGTGCGGCAGGGTCTCCCAGGCCGGGAACTCGGCCACCGCGTCCGGCGGCAGCAGCGAGCGCAGGCTGGCCGCCAGGTCCTCGGCCTCCCGGCCGGTCGCGGTCACCGCCAGCACCGGACGCCCCCGCTCCCCGGCCGCCCCGGCCAGCGAGCGGGCCAGTGCGGCGATCGCGAACGGGCGGGCGGCGGGCGGCCCCACCAGGTCGAGGTGCTGCCGCTGTCCGGCAGCGGCCGCCTCGATCGCCTCGGCGAGGGCGGCGTCGCGGACGACGACGTCGAGCAGTCCGGACAGACTCATGCTTCTCGGCTCCACGGCTGGAGTGCCCGGGCGCCGGAGGACCCCGGCCGGGCAACGCGAACGACCCGGAACGCGGAGCGCCCCGGGGGTCTCCAGACTACGCCGCCACCCGCCCCGCCGCCGTGATCATCGGGCCGGTCGGTCCGTCCGGGCGGACACCCGAACCCGCCCACAGATCACGAACTCGACATATTGCCGACACTGCACGTCCATGGTGGTCGCGCAGCATGGTGTTCGTGCCCGCCGCACCCAACCGTGGGGGATGGCTGTGGCGGCACGGACGCACCTCCGATGGGGGTCGGGAGTGCGTGGCCGGGCGGCCCTGGGTGGGGGCGCCCGTGCCCAATCGCGGGAGCCGTGGTGCCTCTTCCTGGGGGGCGCCGCGGCCCCTGGCGTTTCCGGACCCGTCCCACCCGGTCCCCTCCGTACCACTCTCCGACCACTTTGCCCGAACCCCGGCGCGGCCGGTCGGGGCTCCGTACCCTCTCGTGTGAAGACGGTGTGGGGACACCGTGCGAACCGCAACGGAGGGGGTACTTCGTCATGCGCGTGGTCATCGCGGGCCAGGGCTACGTAGGGCTGCCACTGGCCGTCCGCGCGGCGGAGGTCGGGCACCAGGTGGTCGGGTACGACGTGGACGAGCGGCGGATCAAGCGCCTGGCGCTCGGCGAGTCCTACGTCGAGGACATCCCGGCCGAGCGCCTCCGTCCGCTGCTGGACGACGGGAGCTACCAGCCGACCGCCGACCCGGCCGAGGTCGCGGGGTTCGACGTCGCGGTGATCACCGTGCCGACACCGCTGCGGGACGGCGTCCCGGACCTCTCCTACATCGAGTCCTCGGCCCGGCTGCTGGCGCAGCACCTGCGCCCCGGCGCCACCGTGGTGCTGGAGTCCACCACCTACCCCGGCACCACCGAGGAGCTGCTCGCCCCGATCCTGGAGGAGGGCTCCGGCCTGACGGCCGGTCAGGACTTCCACCTGGGCTACAGCCCGGAGCGGATCGACCCGGGCAACCCGACCTGGAAGCTGGAGAACACCCCCAAGGTGGTCTCCGGCACCTCGCCCGAGGGCCTGGCCGCCGTGGACGCCTTCTACTCGGAGCTGATCGAGCGCACCGTTCCGGTCTCCTCCTGCAAGGAGGCCGAGCTCACCAAGCTGCTGGAGAACACCTTCCGGCACGTCAACATCGCGCTGGTGAACGAGCTCGCGATGTTCGCCCACGACCTCGGCATCGATGTCTGGGAGGCGATCGACGCCGCCTCCACCAAGCCCTTCGGCTACCTGCGCTTCACCCCGGGCCCGGGCGTCGGCGGCCACTGCCTGCCGATCGACCCCTCCTACCTGTCCTGGCGGGTCGAGCGCGCGCTGGGCCAGTCCTTCCGCTTCGTCGAGCTGGCCAACGACGTCAACAGCCACATGCCCGACTACGTGGTCCGCCGCCTCGGCGAGGCCCTGAACGACCGTCACCGCTCGGTCCGCGGCTCCCGGGTGCTGCTGCTCGGCCTGGCGTACAAGAAGAACACCGGCGACGCCCGCGAGACCCCGGCCGCCCGGGTGGCCGAACTGCTGCTGCGGATGGGCGCCGAGGTCCGGGCCGCCGACCCGCACGTGGTCACGGGCGTCCACGTGGCCGAGCCGGTCATCCCCGGCCAGCGGGCCACCGAACCGGAGACCCCGTTCAGCGCGGTCGTCCGGGTCGAGGCCACCCCCGAGGAGCTGGCCGCCGCCGACGCGGTGGTGCTGCTCGCCGACCACGACGACTTCGACTACGAGGCCGTCACCACCCACGCCACGTACGTGCTGGACTGCCGCCGCCGCCTCAGCGGCCCGGCCGTCGAGGTGCTCTGATCCAGCCGGAACGCCGCGGGCCCCGTCCACAGGGTGTGGACGGGGCCCGCGGCGTTCCGGCCGACGGGGCGTCAGCCGCGGCGGATGACCTCGCTCGGGTACTCGTGGCCGTCGTCCACGATCACGATCTTGGGGATGATCCGGGTCTCCGGCTCGGGCGCCGTGGCGGCCTTGGCGGCCGGGGCCTCCGGGGCGGGGACCGGGGCCGGGGCGGCGGCGGCCGGCGGGGCCGGGGGCTTGGGCGGGAGCGGCGCGGCCGGCGGGATGCTCGGCAGCGGGGCGGTCGGGGCCTCCTCGGCCGCCCGGAGCACCTTGGGGGCCGGAGTCGCCGGGGCGGCGGCGGCCGACGGGGCCGGCTGAGCGTCGGCTGCGGCTGCGGCGTCGGCTGCGACTGCGACTGCGGCTGCGGGCTCAGCGGCCGGTGCGGCCGCCTCGATCTGGCCGACGGCGGCACCGGTGAGGGCGGCCAGGGTCTGCTTGATGTGGTCCAGGTGCTGCTGCACCTGCTCGTACTTGGCGGTGAACTCGCGGTGCTCGCGCTCGCTCGCGGCCCGGATCCGCTCGGCCTCCCGGCGGGCCGCCTCGACCAGCGCGTCCGCCTCGGAACGGGCCTTGGCCTCGGCCTGCTTGATCGTGGCCAGCACCGACTCCCGGTGCTGCTCGGCCTCGCTCACCTTGCGCTCGGCGGTGGAGGAGATCTTCGCGTCCTCCGCGTCCGCCTTGGCCTCGACGGCGGCGAAGGTCTCGTCCGCCCGGCGGCGCAGCTCGGCCAGCTTGACCTCCGCGCGCTCCTGCGCCTCGGCGGCCGCCACCCGGACCTTGGCCGCGTCCGCGGTCGCCGAGTCCCGGATCGCCCGCGACTCCCGGTCCGCCGCCGCCCGCAGCTGCTCGGCCTCGGCCCGGGTCCGCTCGTCGGTGCGGCGAGCGGCCGCATCGGCCTCGTTCCGGGTTGCCAGGGCGTGGTCGCGGGCGGCGTTGGCGGCCTTCTGACCGTTCTCGTACGCCTCGTCGCGGGCGTCCTCGGCGGCCTGCTGGGCGGCCTCCCGGACGGCGGTCGCCTCGGAGTCCGCGATGCCCATCAGCTTCACGGCCTGCTCGCTCAGCACCGAGTAGTCCGGCTCCGGGGCGTCCTCGGCGGCCTGCCGGATCTCGGCCAGCCGGCGCTCCATCTCCCGGACGCCGGAGCCCAGCACGCTGAGCTGCTCCCACGCGCTGTCGCGCTCGGCGGTCAGCACGACCATCGCGTGGTCGACCTGCTCGGGGGCGTAGCCCCGGCGGGTGACGATGAAGCCGTGCTGGGAGACTGCGTCGCTCATGGTCTCTTCCCCTGTCGGTGCCGGTGGAGGCAGGCGCGGATAGGACCGTCCTCTTGACCTATTTTGCGCAAGTGGGATCGAAACCCAAACAAGGCCGTGCCGGGGCAGGTGGGTGAGGGCCCCTGCCGGGGGCTCGGGGGCGGGGCCCGCCCGGGCAAGCCGCAGTAGGGCCGACGGGGTCTGCGGGACGGGACGGACGAGGGGCGCGTCAGCCTGTGACGCGCCCCATCATTGGTGAGCGTTCGTTACATCAGGCCGTCCCAGAACTGCTCCAGCAGCACGGACCACCAGGTCTCCGGTCCGGCCAGGGCGGCGGGGTCGACGGCCTGGAGCTGGGCCTGGAAGTCCACCGTCCAGCGGCCCGCCTGATCGGGCGTCAGCCCGTAGCGCAGGCGCCACATCCGCCCGAGCAGCGCGAGCGAGCGGACGAACTCCGGGACGCCGCTGTTGACGAACCGCGGAGCCTCCGCGCCCGGCCGCTCCAGGTCGACGGCGACCACCGCGGCCGTGCCGTACTGCACGCACAGCTGGCGCCCGTAGTCGTTGCCCAGCACCAGGTAGCCGCCGAAGTCCGGGGCGCCCGGCAGGCCGCGTTCGGCGGCCAGCTCGGCGAGGGTCGGGATCGGCCTGCCCTCCTGGGCCTGGGCCCAGAAGAACGGCGCGAAGTCGCGCGGCAGCCCGGCCCACATCAGCATCTGGGCGACCTGCTCGGGCACGCCCTGGCGGGACACCGCGCGCTGCTCGAAGCGGAACACCGCAGGCCCGAAGACCTGGGCCAGCTCGCCGCCCAGCTGTTGCGGATCGGTGGGCGGCAGCGGCACCGCCCCGGCCGGCGGCGAGCCCGCCGGGGGCAGCGGGACGCGGACGGTGCGCGGGCGCTGCGGGCCCGCGGCCAGCTGGTGGAGCTGGTCGAGGTGGTCCAGCAGCACGGCCATGCCGGCCTGGCGGGCCTGGTGGTCGCGGCCGTACGCGGCGGTGTGGCTGATCCGGACGTTCGGCCAGGCCGCGCGGACCATCCGCTGGCAGTAGCCGCCCGGGAGGTCGCAGGGCTCCAGGTCGGTGTGGAGTTCGAGCACCTGGTCCGGGGGCACGTTGAGGCGGCGCAGTTCGGCGAGCACCTTCACCTCGGGGTGCGGGGTGCCCGGTTCGCTGCGCTGCATCACCGTCTGCTCGGAGCCGTCCGGGCCCCGGTAGCGGACCACGGCGCTGCTGCCCGGGCCGACCGAGGGCTGACCGGGGGCGCCCGGGGCCTGCGGGGCCGGAGCCGGGGCCGCGGGTTCGGCGGGGGCGGCGGGGGCCGGGGCGCCGGCCGAGCCGGCGTCCGGGTAGCCGTAGCCGACCGGTGCCGCGCCCGGGAGCGGGCGGGTGCCGGGGGCCGCGCCGCCGACCGCGCCGGGGCCGCCGTCACCGCGCAGCTCGGCCGGCGGCGGCGGGGGCGGGGCGGTCGGGGTCCGGCCCGGGGCCTGACCCGTCGGGCCCGGCGGTACGGGCGGGGCGCCGGGCCCGCGCAGGTCGGCCGGGGGCGGGGGCGGCGGGGCGGTCGGACCGCCCCGTCCGGGGGCGCCCGGTAGTCCGCTCAGGCCGGGGACCTCGGAGGCCAGCAGGGTCGGCGCGTGCGAGGGGTCGCCGACCGGGCCCGCGCCGGGCCCGCCGGGCGGGGGCGCGAGCAGGGTCGGGGCGTCCCCGGCCGGGCGGCCGGACTCCGGCGGCGCGGCGAACACCGGCGGGGCACCGGGCCCGCCGGGCGGCGGGAAGCCACCGGGAGCCTGCGGCGCACCCGCTGACGGACCACCAGGGAACGGAGCCCCGGGCGGCGGGAACGCGCCCGGCACACCCTGCGGAGGCGTCCCGGGGCCGCCCGGCGGCGGGAAACCACCGGGCGGCGGGAACGGACCCGGCGCGCCCTGCGGAGGCGGGAAGCCACCGGGAGCACCGTGCGGCGGCGTCCCGGGACCACCCGGCGGCGGGTACGGCCCACCGGCGTACGGCGGCGGGAAGCCACCAGGAGCACCGTGCGGCGGCGCACCCGCTGACGGACCACCAGGGAACGGAGCCCCGGGCGGCGGGTACGCGCCCGGCACACCCTGCGGAGGCGTCCCGGGACCACCGGGCGGCGGGAAGCCCCCGGGCCCGGGCTGGTAAGGCGCTCCGGGCCCGCCGGGCGGCGGGAAGCCACCGGGAGCCTGCGGCGCACCCGCTGACGGACCACCAGGGAACGGAGCTCCGGGCGGCGGGAACGCGCCCGGCACACCCTGGGGCGGCGGGAAGCCACCCGGTGCACCGTGCGGCGGAGTCCCGGGACCACTGTGCGGCGGAAAGCCCTCGGGCCCGGGCTGGAACGGCGCACCCGGACCACCGGGCGGCGGGAAGCCACCGGGCGGCGGGAACGCACCGGGCTGCTGCCCGGGGGCGGGCTGGGCACCCGCCGCAGGAGCCGCCTGAGCGGCGCCCGGGCCGGCGCCGGGGCCGTCCGCGTGGCCCGGCTCCGCCAGGCCGCCGTTCGGTGCCGCCGGAACCGGGCCCGGCGCGACGGCCGGGTCGAGGGAGCCGCTCAGCGCGAAGGCCAGCGCGGCGTCCAGTCCCTCCGGTTCGGCCGGACCGGCGGACGGTCCGCCCGCCGCGACCGGACCCGCGTCGGCGGCCCCGGGCTCGGGCAGCCCCGTGGCCGGCCCCGCGCCCGCGGCTCCCGCACCGGGCCCGGGCAGCGTGGCGCCCTCACCGGTGGGAGCGTTGCCGGGACCCGGCAGGGTGGTGTCCGCAGCCGCAGCCGCCGAAGCCGCGTCGGGCTCGCCGCCGAGGCGGGCGCGTTCGGCCGCGATGGCCGCCTCCCCCGCCTCCTGGAGCCACTGCGGGGGGCTGAGCAGGAAGGAGGTGGCCTCCACCCGCCCCGGGGCGGGCTTGGCGGCACCGGCCGGGTTGGGTTCGCTCGGGGTGCCGTAGGCGGCCTCGTAGCGGGCGACCACCTCGTTGACGGGGAGGGCCGGCCAGAGGGTGCTGGCGCCGGTCTCGCGGGCGATCACCAGCCGGGGGCCGGGAGCCGAGCCGGGGTCGGCCGACGGGACGTCGGTGGCCTCCTCCGCCCAGCAGACGTAGCCCAGATCGAACTCCCGCACCCGGACCTCGCGTTGCCGCGAGCGCGGCACCCCCGCGTTGATCCAGTCCTCGGCCGTCTCCCGGGCCTGCGCGTAGGTCACCACGCCTGCCGCACCCCTTCCGCACTCACCGGGACGGCGCGCGCGAAGCCGCCGTCCACCATCATCGCCGCCACCGTCTCCAGCTCCTGGGGGCTGCCCGCCAGGCGGAGCAGGAACTCGTCGAAGTCCGCGCCGCAGGGCAGCAGCAGCCGGGCCACCCGCTGCTCGGGCGTCTCGTCCGGGTCGCCGGCGTCCCGGGCGTCGTCGTACGGGCAGAACCAGACCGAGCCGGTCTCCTCGCCGCGCACCTTGAGGGCCAGCAGGCCGCCCTGGAGGTAGGCGACGCCCAGGTAGTCCTTGGTGAGGTGGTCGCGCAGGCACTTGTTGGCGTACACCAGGTCCTGGACGCCGTACTCCTCACTGAGGGTCAGGAACGGCTGGTCCACCAGCAGCCCGAGGCCCACGTCCAGCGCGACGCCGACCGGGGCGCGGCCGCCGGCCAGCTTGAGGAAGTCGCGGTACGCGTCCGGCAGCGGGTGGCCCAGGCGCTGCTCGGCGCGCTGGGCGAGGTCCTCGGTGACGGCCAGCGGGTCGCCGCCGTCCAGCGCGAGCGGGAAGTGCGCCGGACGCTGCTCCTGGAGCGGCCGGGTGCCCCGGCGGTGGTGGTCCGCGCCGGAGTGCGCCAGGCCGCCGTGGTGGCGCAACAGCGCCTTCACCTCGACGGGCACCAGCTCCATCCGCCGCCAGCCGGGCTGCGCGCCGCCGCTGACGTGGTGCCAGGTCCAGCCGGCCGGGGTGGCCACGGCGGTGGGCAGGTCGGCCCAGAGCTCGTGGCCCTGGGTGTAGAGGGCGGCGTTGGCGGAGACGTAGTCGGTGAGCCGCATCTCGTCCACACCGAAGCCCTCCGGCGGGTCCGCCACCTCGGCGGCGGCCGCGGCGTACGGGGAGAAGTCCGGCAGGCCGTTCTCGTCCACCCGCACCCCGGCCGGGTACTTCCCCGCCCTCAACGGGTCGGGAAACTGCACCACCTGCCCCGCGTACGCCCCGTTGGGCGCGGCGGTCCCGGGCCGGCCTGTAGTCATCTGGGTGCCCCCACTGGCTGCTGCGACGGATTGCTGCCCACAGCCTAGGGGTACTCCCCGTCCGGTCCACCAGGTCCGGACGGACTTGACGGACCGTCGACAGGTGCCCCGTCACGGGAGCCGTCCACCTCGGCCCGGTAGGTTCGCGGCGACCACACGCCCATGAGCGAACGGGGGGGGACGCGACACCCATGGACCGGCAACTGGACCTCGTACGGTGCTTCGAGGAGGAGCGCGCGCACCTGCGCGCGGTCGCCTACCGGATGCTCGGCTCGCTGAGCGAGGCCGACGACGCACTCCAGGAGGCCTGGCTGCGGGCCGCCTCCGCCGACACCTCCGAGGTGGAGAACCTCGCCGCCTGGCTGACCACCGTGGTCGGCCGGGTCTGCCTCAACCTGCTGCGCACCCGGCGCACCCGGCGGGAGGACCCGCTGGAGCACGGGCCCGAGGGGCCCGAGGGCCCGGACCGGGCCCTGGAGCGGGGCTCGGGGGCCGACCCCGAGGAGGAGGCCCTGCTGGCCGACTCGGTCGGCCTGGCGCTGCTGGTGGTGCTCGACGCCCTGACGCCCGCGGAGCGGCTGGCCTTCGTCCTGCACGACATGTTCGCGGTCCCGTTCGACGAGATCGCCCCGATGCTGGAGAAGACCCCGGCGGCGGTGCGGCAGCTCGCCAGCCGGGCCCGCCGCCGGGTGCGGGGCGCCGCGCCGGGCCCCGACCCGGACCTGACGCGGCGTCGGCAGGTGGTGGAGGCCTTCCTCGCCGCCACCCGCGGCGGGGACTTCGACGCCCTGCTCGCCCTCCTCCACCCGGACGTGGTGCTCCGGGCCGACCGCATGGTCATCCCGACGCCCGAACCGGTCACCGTCTCCGGGGCCCTCCCGGTGGCGCAGGGGGCGATGGCCGCGATGGCCCGCGCCCGCGCGACCGAGGTCGCCCTGGTGAACGACGCCCTCGCCCTGGTGATGGCCCCCTTCGGCCGCCTCACCGTCGTCCTGCGCTTCGCCTTCGCGGCGGACGGCACCATCGACGCCATCGAGGTCACCGCCGACCCGGCGGTCCTCGCGGGGCTGGAGGTCAGGCTTCCCGACTGACGCCCCGGGGGGGGGGCGGGCGCAGGTGGTTTTGCCTCGCACGGGCGAGGTGGCTGTGCCTCGCAGGGCGAAGGTGGTTGCGCCCCGCAGGGGCGCGGGGAACTGCGCGCGGGGGAACGGCAGCACGTGCAACTGGCCGACGGTGGGTCAGTTGCAGGTGAGCCGCCTCCCGGCCCGCGCAGTTCCTCGCGCCCCCAGCGGTATGACCTCGGTCCCTAGAGGGCCTTGGTCAGGGTCTCCGCGACGTAGGTCTGCTGGTCCTCCGTCAGGTGCGGGTGCAGGGGGAGGCTGAGCAGCTCGCGGGCGGCCCGTTCGGCGACCGGGAAGTCGCCCTCGCGGTGGCCGAGGTCGGCGAAGGCGGGCTGGAGGTGGACCGGGGCGGGGTAGTGGATCCCGGCGCCGATGCCGGCCGCGTTCAGGGCGGCGAGCACCTCGTCCCGGCGGCCCCCGGCGATCCGGACGGCGTAGAGGTGCCAGACGTGCTCGTTGCCCGGCAGGGTCTTCGGCAGCGTCACCCCGCCCAACTCGCCGAGCAGCGCGTCGTAGCGGGCCGCCGCCGCGCGGCGGGCCTCGTTCCAGGCCGGGAGCCGCCGCAGCTTGGCCCGCAGCACCACCGCCTGGATGGTGTCCATCCGGGAGTTGAAGCCGAAGCGCTCGTGCACGTACTTGCGGCTGGACCCGTGGTCACCGATCTCCCGGACCGCGGCGGCGAGTTCGGCCGAGTCGGTGACCACGGCACCGGCGTCGCCGTAGGCGCCGAGGTTCTTGCCGGGGTAGAAGCTGGTGGCGGCGAGCACGCCCCAGGAGCCGGAGACCCGGCCGTGCCGGGTGGCCCCCTGGGACTGGGCGCCGTCCTCCACCACCGGGCGGCCGTCGGCGAGCTCCAGGATCCGCTCCATCGGCGCCAGCTGCCCGTTCAGGTGGACCGGCAGGTAGGCCTCGGCCCCGACCTCCGCCGCCCGCTCCGGGTCGATCAGCAGGTGCTCGGGGTCGGCGTCCACCAGCACCGGCCGCATCCCGGCCCGGACCACCGCCTCGGCGCTGGCGACGAAGGTGTTGGCGGGGATCACCACCCGGGCGCCGGGCGGGAGTTCGAGCGCCCGCAGGGCCATCTCGATGGCGTCGGTGCCGTTCGCGGCGCCGATCGCGTGGGCGACGCCGGAGTAGGCCGCGTACTCGGCCTCGAAGGCGGCCACGTCCGGCCCCTTGATGTAGGCCCCGGAGGCGAGCACCCGGTCGATGCCCTCCCGGACCTCCTCGGCTACCTCGGCGTGGGCGGCTTGCAGGTCCACCAGCGGGATCGGGTTCATCGGACTGGCCCTTCCAGGGTCGGTTCGAGCAGGGGGTCAACAGGGGCTGCGGCGGGTTCCACGCGCAGCGGGAGGGTGCCGCCGGAGAGGCAGCGGCCGGTGCGGGCGTCCCAGCGCCAGTGGTGGCGGGGGCACTCGATCACGCCGTCGGCGACCTCGGCGTGGGCCAGGTCCTCCCCGGCGTGCGGGCAGTACCGCTGGAAGCGCAGGCCGTCCCGCTCCACCACGGCATCCCCGGCCCCGCTCCGTTCGTGGACCAACTGCCGGGTCTGGGCGGGCTGGTGGCCGTAGCGGAGCAGGCTGAGCAGGGTCAGGTCGAAGACGTCCGGGTCGCGGTGCAGGGAGAGCCGCATGGAGAGCAGCGCCTCCTCCCAGCCGGTCCGGCCGTCCAGCACGGCCCGCAGCGCCCGGGGCGGGACCCGGATGGTGTAGCCGGGGTCGACCGGCTCGTCCTCAAGCTCGACCCGTTCGGCGAGCTCGCCCAGGCGCACGCCCCAGGCCGCTCCGTCGGCCTCCAGCCGCAGGCCCTGGCGGTAGCCGTCCAGCAGTGGGCGGTTGAGCCGCTGGAGCCGGTCGAAGTGCGCCGCCACCTCGGCCGCGCGGATCACCGGCTCCGGGCCCCGGTGGTACGCCTCCCACTCGTCGCGGCGGCGCTCCCGGTAGGCGTCCAGGTAACCCTGCTGGTCGGTGGCCCAACTCCCGGGCACCGAGGGGGCGTCCACGGTGTCGCCGGGTGCGGTGCGGATCACCTCGACCCCGGGGCAGGCTGCGGCGAACTCCCCGGCCACGTCCTCCCAGTGCGGGAAGATGGTGGCCGCCCGGTCGTTGAACCGGTCCAGCTCCGGGTCGAGGAAGCAGGCAGGACCGGCCGAGGGCAGGTAGGCCCGGGCGCCGGTCAGCCGGACCTTGCGCACCAGGGTGTCCAGCAGGTCCGCCCGGACGGCCGCGGTCTTGCGGGCCATCTCCTCCGGCGGGTAGCCGTAGGCGTTCGGGTACCACATGGCGCCCGAGTACTGGGCCGCCAGCAGGTCGATGCCGGTGGGCAGTTCGGACAGCGGGGTGTTGCAGTCGTTCAGGTCCAGGAAGCGGTACCCGCCGAGGTCCAGCAGCAGGCCGCTGTCCTCCTTGTGACTGGTGTCCAGGTACGCGGTGGCCACCGCGTCCGGCCCCAGCCGGTGCGACTCCCGGTGCCCGAGCAGCACCTGCTGCCCGAACCCCATCCGGGCCAGCCGGCGGCGCAGCGACTGCGAGCGGTACCGGGGCACCAGCACCGTCACCTCGCGGGAGAGCTGCGCCAGCAGCCGCTCGTCGAAGTGGTCCTCGTGGGTGTGCGAGACGTACAGGTAGTCGTACCGGCCGCCCACCACCTCGGGCAGCAGCGGCCGGTTGTCGGGGTACGGGAACCAGGCGTCCAGGAACGCCGGGTGGAACCACGGGTCGATCAGGATCCGCAGCCCGGCGTGCTCGACCACGAAGCCCGCGTGGCCGAGGTGCCTGATCACCGTCACCCGACGATCTCCAACAGGGCCGCGACGACGGTGTCCTGCTGCTCCTCGGTCAGCGTGTGGTAGAGCGGTAGGATCAGCGAACGGCCGGTCAGCAGCTCGGTGTTGGGCAGCTCCACCCGGGCCGCCCCCTTGTACGGCAGCTCCAGGTGGGCCGCCATGATCCCGCGCCGGGCCGAGATCCCCTTCTCCGCCAGCCGGGCCAGCACCTCGGTGCGGTCCGGGGCGTCCTCGGGCAGCAGCAGCCAGCAGGCCTGGAAGTTGGAGCTGCCGTGCGGCGGGTCCGCCACCAGGCGCTCGCCGAGCGGGCCGAGCAGCTCCCGGTAGCGGGCCGCCAGTTCGCGGCGCCGGGCGACCAGCGCCGGCAGCTTCCCGAGCTGCACCAGGCCGATCGCGGCCTGGATGTCGGTCATCCGGAAGTTGTAGCCGACCTCGTCGTACGTCTCCACCACACTGGCCCCGCCGCTGGCGGCGTGCCGGTCGGCGGCCGAGACGCTCATCCCGTGCTCGCGCAACCGCCGCAGCCGGGCGGCGAGTTCGCCGTCCTGGCAGGTGACCATGCCGCCCTCGCCGGTGGTCAGCAGCTTGCGCGGGTGGAAGGAGTACGCGGCGATCGCCGCACCGCTGCCCACCGGGCGGCCGTTCAGCAGCGAGCCCGCGCCGCAGGCGGCGTCCTCGACCACGGTGATCCCGCGGCCCGCGACCAGCGCCTCGATCGCGGGCAGGTCCACCGGGACGCCGCCCTGGTCCACCACGATCACGGCCTTGGTGCGGTCGGTGAGCAGCGGCTCCACCGTCTGCGGCGTGAGGTTCCCCGAGGAGAGCTCCACGTCGGCGAAGACCGGGACGGCACCGAGGTAGGTGACGGCGTTGGCGGTCGCGATGAACGAGAAGGACGGGACCACCACCTCGTCGCCCGGGCCCACCCCGGCCCCGATCAGGGCGAGTTGGAGGGCGGTGGTGCAAGAGGAGACGGCGACCGCGTGCGGCACGCCGAGGTACTCGGCGAACGCCCGCTCGAACTCCGCCACCCGCGGCCCTTGGGCCACCCAGCCCGAGCGCACCGCATCGGCGGCCGCCAGGGCTTCTTCTTCACCGAGCCAGGGGATCATCACGGGGATGGTCATGTGGACGAACTCCGTTACACCGGGGGCGCGAGGAACTGCGCGCAGCGGAAGGAGCGCGCCATAGAGCCGCTCCCAAGTGGTTCAGTTGCAAGTGCCGCGATCTAACGGCGAGTGGATGGCTGGTCGCGCAGTTCCCCGCGCCCCCGGGGTCGCCTCTAGCGAGCCTGCTGCCACCAGGTGACGAGCTTGCGCAGTCCGTCTTCGAGGCCCAGCTCCGGCTTCCAGCCCAGGTCGCGCTCGGCGGCCGAGATGTCCGCCAGCCGACGCGTCACACCGCCGGCGGTGTCCCGGGCCGGCCCGTGCTCGACGTCCAGCTCGGAGTCCATCGCCGACAGCAGGGCGTCGGCCAGCCCGCGCAGCGAGACCTCCGAGGCCGAGGCGATGTTGTAGACCCGGTCCGTCACCGGCGCCGAGGCAGCGAGCAGGTTGGCCCGGGCGATGTCCTCGGTGTAGACGAAGTCCATGGTCTGGGCGCCGTCGCCGAAGATCAGCGGGGGCTGCCCGGCGGTGATCCGCTCCATCCAGCGGATGAAGACCTCGGTGTACTTGCCGTGGACGTCCATCCGGGGGCCGTACACGTTGAAGTACCGCAGTGCGACGTAGTCCAGCCCGTACATCGCGTGGAAGGACCGCAGCAGGCCCTCGTTGAAGACCTTGGCCGCCCCGTACAGGGTGTCGTTGTTGTAGGGGTGCTGGGTCTCCGGCGTCGGGAAGACGTCCGCGAGGCCGTAGACCGAGGCCGTCGACGAGGCCACGACCTTCTTCACGCCGCACTCGGCCGCGGCCTCGACCACGTCGAAGGTCCCGTCCACCATGATCTCCAGCGCCAGCCGCGGCTCGGTCGCGCACTGGGTGATCCGGATCGCGGCCAGGTGGAACAGCAGGTCGGTGTCACTGCCCAGCAGCTCCCGCAGCAGCGCGCGGTCGCGGATGTCCCCGTCCACCACCCGCAGTTGGCCCGGGGCCGCGGCGGCCTCGGCGTCCGCCAGGTTGGCCATCCGGCCGCGGACGAAGTTGTCCAGCACCACGACCTCGCGGGCCCCGGCGGCGATCAGCTGGTCGACCACGGTGGAGCCGATGGTGCCGGCACCTCCGGTGACCAGGCAGCGGGAACCCTCGATCGGTACGGCGTTCATCGGGCGGTGGCCCTCTCCTGTGCGGTGATCAGTTCTACGTCGGAGGAGTCGTCGGCGGAGTCGTCGGCGTTCACCGGCACGGTGGCGCCGCCGAGTTCCAGGCTGCGCGAGGCGGCGTGCAGCAGCTTGAGGACCCGCAGGCCGGAGCGGCCGTCGGTGAGCGGGGCCCGGCCCTCGGTGATGGCGGCGGCGAACTCGGCCATCACGTTGCGCAGCGCCTCCTGCTCGACCAGCGCGGGGGCGACCATCTCGCCGACCCGGTAGGAGATCAGGGCCTGGTGGCGGATGGCGTCGGTGAGCTCGTCCGGCGGGGTGAGGTCCACGCCGCGGTCGTGCACGGCGAGGCGGGCCTGCGGGTTGAGGTCGTCCCAGACCAGGGTGCGGCGGGAGCCGCCGATCATGGTGGTGCGGACCTTGGTCGGGGAGAGCCAGTTGACGTGGCAGTGGGCCAGCGCGCCATTGGACAGACGCACCGTCAGGTAGGCCACGCACGCCCGGCCGGCCCCGATCGGGTCGGCGCCCTGGGCGCTCACGCCGACCGGCTCGACGCCCGGGGGCAGCACGAAGTCGAGGATGGAGAGGTCGTGCGGGGCGAGGTCCCAGAGCACGTCCACGTCGGGCTGGACCAGCCCGAGGTTGATCCGCACCGAGTCGAAGAACTGCACGTCGCCGATCTCGCCGCCGTGGACCAGGTCGCGGATCCGGCGCACCACCGGGGTGTAGCAGAAGGTGTGATCGGTCATCAGCACCAGGCCGCGCTCCTCGGCCAGCTCGCAGAGCTCGGCGGCCTCCTCGACCGAGGTGGTGATCGGCTTCTCCACCAGCACGTGCTTGCCCGCCTCCAGGGCGGCCCGCACCAGCTTGTAGTGGCCGGCGGCCGGGGTGGCGATGGCCACCGCGTGCACCCGCTCGTCCTCCAGCACCTGCTCGAAGGAGGTGGTGGGCTTCACGGTGCTGTACTCGCCCAGCACCCGGCGGGACTTGGCCTCGTCCAGGTCGCACAGCCAGTGCAACCGCATGGCAGCGGTCTGCTGGGCGTTGCGGACCAGGTTCGGCCCCCAGTAGCCCGCCCCGACCACGGCCATGCCGATCCGGTCGGCCGACCGCGGTCCGGGCACGCCCGGTGTCTCCACGTGCTCGCCCGGCGCCTCGTGCGCCACCTGGTCAGCTGCGTTCGTCATCGCAAGACCCCCCTTGCCCGACAGTTGAGAGGGCACTCGTCATGACCGCGCACCGATCCCCCGGTGGATGGCGGCCCGGCCCTGGTGCGGAACGCTATCGGCTGCCATCGGCGCTCGGGGGGCGAATCGGGAAACCGTGTGGGAATGGTGAAGCGTGGCGGGGCGCGCACCCCCGGCGTCCGCCCTGTCGGCGGCATTTGGCAGGCTTGGTGCCTAGTGTGGTGCACCGGGGCACCACCCGCCGAAGGGCGGCCGAGCAGGTGAGGAGCAGTCATGGAGCAGGCCGAGCAGGCCCCGACGCTGCGCCACCACCGCGACAGCCTGCTGCCCGCGGTGGCCGCCGCGCTCTCCCTGAAGAACGGCACCGTGCACACCCTGGCCGGGCACAAGCCGGACGAGCTGCCCGAACTGCACCCGCTGGTCGGCGAGTTCCTGGACGGGCTGCCGCTGGACCAGCGCGAGCGCTTCCTCGGGCGCTGCCCGGAGGCGGTGCTGCTCTCCCGGTACCTGACCGAGGTGGACGCCAACCGCTCCAAGCGGGCCGCGCGCAAGCCGCTCGGCCTGCCGGAGGCGCGCAAGGCCCTCAAGGGCTCCCGGCTGACCACCGTCCGGATCCGCGAGGAGGGCGATCCGGCGCACGGCACGCACGCGCCGCCCTGCCGGTCCTGCGAACCGCTGCTGGCCCACTTCCAGGTGGCCAGCGTGGCCGTCGGCCCGGCCGCCCCCTGAGTCCCCCCGTCCCGTCAGTCTGGAGCCCGCACTGAACTCCGCCCTCCGCACCCAGCCCCGCTTCCCCGCCGACGTGGCCGCCGAGCTCAAGCAGGCCGGCTGGCACCCCGGCCGCTGGCAGATCCGGCAGGCCGAGGAGTGGGCCGACGCGCTGGTCGCGCACGGCGATCCCCAGGGTGTGCAGCACTCCGTCTTCCCGGCCGCGATCGAGGCCTGGGCCGAGTTCGGCGGCCTGGCCTTCGACCTGTCCGGCGCCGGGCGGGAGATCGCCCGCACCCCCTTCCTGCTCGACCCGCGCTGCGGGCTGCACCAGCCGCGCACCCTGGCCGACCTGGGCCGGGCGCTGGGACGCCGGGTCGCCCCGCTGGGCGAGGAGTCGTACGGGCAGGCGCTGCTGGCGCTGGACGAGGACGGCCGGGTCTACAGCCTGGACCACGCCGGCGAGTGGTACCTGGGCCGCTCGGTGGACCAGGCGGTGGGCGCCCTGGTGCTCGGCCTGCGGCCGGAGCGGCTGCTCCCGCTGTCGGTCTGACGACCCGACGCCCTCCGGCGGCACGTGCCACTTCGGGCAATCCCTTCCCACCGGCACCTCCGAGCCACCACACTTTCCCCACACGTCTGCACCAGGGGGCCCGGTGGACCGTCAACCACTCTTCGACAACGCCAAGTTCGCGGCGGTCGCCCTGGTGGTCTGCGCCCACACCTGGATGCCGCTGCTGGCCGCCGACCGGCTGGTCGGCGCCGTGGTGCTCACCGTCGCCGCCTTCGCCATGCCGGTCTTCATCACCCTGTGCGGCTACTTCGCACGGCCCCGGCCCGGCCGCCCGCAGGTGGACGGCGCCCGGCTGATCGCCCAGCTGGTGGTGCCGTACCTGGTCTTCCAGGTGCTCTACAACGTGGTCGGGATGGCGCTGGAGCGGAAGCTGGAGCCGATACCGCTGCTGGAGCCGCGCTGGCTCACCTGGTTCCTGCTCTCGCTGCTGCTCTGGCGGCTCAGCGTGCCGCTCTGGACGGCGCTGCGCCACCCGCTGCCGGTGGCGGTGCTGATCGCCCTCGGCTCCGGCGCACTGCACGCCTTCCCGGCCGAGCTGGCGCTCGGGCGCACCCTGGGCTTCCTGCCCTGGTTCGTGCTCGGCCTGGTGCTGCGCCCCGGCCACTTCGAGCTGCTGCGCCGTCAGGCGGTCCGCCGGCTGGCCCCCTTCGGCCTGCTGCTCACCCTCGCGGCGGTCTGGGCGGCCCACCCGTTCCTGCTGGACTCGGGCTGGCTGGAGTACACCGGGACGGCCGCCCAGCTCAAGGTCGGCTACCCGGTCTGGCTGGCCGTCAGGGTCGTCCTCGGCCTGCTCTCGCTGCTGGCCGCCGCCTCGTTCCTGGCCCTGCTCCCGGACCGCCGGCTGCGCTGGACCTCGCTGGGCGCCGCCTCGCTCTACGTCTACCTGCTGCACGGCCTGCCGCTGAAGGCGCTCCAGGCCAGCGGGGTCTACCACGCCCGGGTGCTCCGGCACGCCTGGACCGCGCTGCCGCTGTACGGCGCCTTCGCGCTCGCCCTCGCCGTCCTGCTCGCCCTGCCGGTCACCGTCCGGCTGACGCGCCCGCTGGTGCAGCCGCCGGTCGAGCGGCTGCTACGCCAGCCTGGTGTCCTGCACCGCGAGGCGTGAGGGGAGCACCGCCTCGACCCGGAAGCCGCCGTCCGGCTCCGGCCCGGCCGCGAAGGTGCCGCCCAGGGCCAGCACCCGCTCCTCCATGCCCACCAGTCCGTTGCCCCCGCTGGGCAGCCCGGCCCGCTTGGCCGCCCCGCCCGGGCACTCGTTCAGCACCGCCACCCGCACCCCGTTGGGCACGTACGCCAGCAGCACCGTGACCCTGGCCCCGCCGGCGTGCTTGTGGGCGTTGGTCAGCCCCTCCTGCACCACCCGGTACGCGGTCCGCTCCGCCTCGGTGGTGTACGGCAGCCGGCTGCCGCTCACCGTCAGGGTGACCAGCATCCCGGCCGCCTCCGACTGCTCGACCAGCCCCGGCAGCCCGGCCAGGTCGTCCACCGCGACGGCCCCCTCCTCGGACATCCGCAGCACCCCGAGGATCTCGCGCAGCTCGTTCAGCGCCTGCCGGCCGACCTCGCCCATCAGCTTGGCGCTCTGCTGGGCCTTCTCCGGGTCCTTGGCGACGATCCGCTCCAGCGCCCCGGCGTGCACCACCATCAGCGAGACCCGGTGCGCCACCACGTCGTGCATCTCCCGGGCGATCCGGGTGCGCTCCTCCAGCCGGGCCCGGCGGGCGCGCTCCTGGGCCTGCTCGGCCAGCAGGTCGAGCTCGGTCTCCAGACCGTGCGCCCGGTCCTTGAGGCTCTCGACCAGCCGCCGCCGGGCGCCCAGGTAGAGGCCGGTCACCACCGGCGGGACCGTTACGCCGACCGAGACCAGCACCGCGATCAGCACCAGCACCCAGACCGGCGGGGTGGTCTCCTCCGGCGGCACCGGCTCGAACATGCCGAACAGCACCACCGCGACGGTCTCCGCGAAGGCCAGCGCGGAGAGCGAGACCACCCGCCCCCGTCTGGACGGCCACTCCCAGGTGGCCGCCAGGGTGTACAGCGACACCACCAGCAGCACCACCCCGAAGGACCCCGGCACGAAGAGCAGGGCCAGCACCACCGGCACGGCCGGCCAGCGCCGCCGCACCACCAGCGAGGCCCCGCACAGCGCGCCCACCACCGCGGTGGCCACCGCGAGGGGTGTGGACCAGTCGAACTTCTGCACCGCCGTGGCGTAGGCCCCGGCGGCACACTCCAGGGCGGCCAGCGCGGCCAGCCCCACATCCAGCACCACGCTGCGGCGCCGCTCCCACCACCAGAGTGATCGGCCCGGCCCGCCCCCGTCCGGCGAGTTGCTCATGCCGCTCAGCCTATGGCAGCGCCTCCACGCCGGGCACCCGAGTAACCGGCCGCCGATCGGCCGCACCAGCGGGGCGACCTGACAAGGTCGGCCGGGCTCCGTACGGTCGGGCAGGTGCGGGCACCGACCATCCCCTCAGGAGACCGACCCGGACCAGCCCGGGACCCTCGCCCCGCGACTCCTGAGTGTCCGACATTCGGTTACCCGGGTGAGACGGCACCGGGTGCCACATATGCTGGGCGCGTCGGACAGCGAGGTCCGCGCGAGCCGTTGCCGAACCCCACCACCACAGGGAGCCAGCCGTGACCGCTCCGGTCCCCACCTCGGCGGAGAACCCGAATCCGATCGCCGACAACGCCGCCCTGCGCGCGGACATCCGTCGCCTCGGCGACCTGCTGGGCGAGACCCTGGTCCGCCAGGAGGGCCCCGAGCTGCTCGGCCTGGTCGAGCAGGTCCGCCTGCTCAGCCGCACCGACGGCGAGGCCACCGCCGAGCTGCTCGCCGGGATCGACCTGGAGACCGCCGCCAAGCTGGTCCGGGCCTTCTCCACCTACTTCCACCTCGCCAACGTCACCGAGCAGGTGCACCGCGGCCGCGAGTTCGCCACCCGCCGGGCCAAGGAGGGCTCGCTGCTGGCGCAGACCGCCGACCAGCTGGCCGAGGCGGACCCCAAGCACCTGGAAGACACCCTGGCCAACCTCGCGGTCCGCCCGGTCTTCACCGCGCACCCGACCGAGGCCGCCCGCCGCTCGGTGCTCAACAAGCTGCGCCGGATCGGCGAGCTGCTGGAGCGCATCCACCGCGAGCACGTCGCCTCCGGCCTCGCCGCCACCGACCCGGCCCGCCACAGCTCGGCCAAGCGCCAGGCCGACCGCCGGCTGGCCGAGGTGATCGACCTGCTCTGGCAGACCGACGAGCTCCGGATCGCCCGCCCCGAGCCCACCGACGAGGCCCGCAACGCCGTCTACTACCTGGACGAGCTCTACCGCGAGGCCGTCCCCGAGGTGCTGGAGGAGCTCCACGAGGAGCTGGCCCGGGTCGGCCTCACCCTCCCCGAGGGCGTCCGCCCGCTGACCTTCGGCACCTGGATCGGCGGCGACCGCGACGGCAACCCGAACGTCACCCCGGCCGTCACCTGGGACGTGCTCAACCTCCAGCACGAGTACGGCATCAAGGACGCCCTGGCCGCCGTCGACGACCTGCGCAGCTCGCTCTCCACCTCGGTCCGGCTGGCCGGCGCCTCGGAGGAGCTGCTCGCCTCGCTCGACGCCGACCTGCGCCTGCTGCCCGAGCTCAGCCCGCGCTACAAGCGGATGAACGCCGAGGAGCCCTACCGGCTCAAGGCCACCTGCGTGCGCCTCAAGCTGGAGAACACCCGCGAGCGCCTGGCCGCCGGCACCCCGCACCTCCCGGGCCGCGACTACCTCGGCACCCGCGAGCTGGTCGCCGACCTCAAGCTGATCCAGGACTCGCTGCGCGCCCACCGCGGCGGCCTGATCGCCGACGGCCGCCTGGCCCGCGCGATCCGCACCGTCGAGGCCTTCGGCCTGCAGCTCGCCACCATGGACGTCCGCGAGCACGCCGAGGCCCACCACCACGCCCTCGGCCAGCTCTTCGACCGCCTCGGCGAGGAGGCCTGGCGCTACTCCGACATGCCGCGCGAGTACCGCCAGAAGCTGCTCGCCAAGGAGCTCCGCTCCCGCCGCCCGCTGGCCCCCACCCCGGCCCCGCTGGACCCGGCCGGCACCAAGACCCTGGGCGTCTTCAGCACCATCCGCGAGGGCTTCGAGCGCTTCGGCGACGAGATCGTGGAGAGCTACATCATCTCCATGTGCCAGGGCGCCGACGACGTCTTCGCCGCCACCGTGCTGGCCCGCGAGGCCGGCCTGATCGACCTGCACGCCGGCATCGCCAAGATCGGCATCGTGCCGCTGCTGGAGACCACCGACGAGCTCCAGCAGGCCGACCGGATCCTCGACGAGATGCTCTCCGACCCCTCCTACCGCCTGCTGGTCTCGCTGCGCGGCGACATCCAGGAGGTCATGCTCGGGTACTCGGACTCCTCCAAGTTCGGCGGCATCACCACCTCCCAGTGGGAGATCCACCGCGCCCAGCGCCGGCTGCGCGACGTCGCCCACCGCTACGGCATCCGGCTGCGCCTCTTCCACGGCCGCGGCGGCACCGTCGGCCGCGGCGGCGGCCCCTCGCACGAGGCCATCCTGGCCCAGCCCTGGGGCACCCTGGAGGGCGAGATCAAGGTGACCGAGCAGGGCGAGGTCATCTCCGACAAGTACCTGCTCCCCTCCCTCGCCCGGGAGAACCTGGAGCTCACCATCTCGGCCACCCTGGCCGCCTCCGCGCTGCACACCTCCCCGCGCCAGGCCCCCGAGGAGCTGGCCCGCTGGGACGCCGCGATGGACCAGGTCTCCGAGGCCGCGCACACCGCGTACCGCGCCCTGGTCGAGCAGGAGGACCTGCCGAAGTACTTCTTCGCGGCCACCCCGGTCGACCAGCTGGCCTCGCTCCACCTGGGCTCCCGCCCGTCCCGCCGCCCCGACTCCGGCGCCGGTCTGGACGGCCTCCGGGCCATCCCGTGGGTCTTCGGCTGGACCCAGTCCCGGCAGATCGTCCCCGGCTGGTACGGCGTCGGCTCCGGCCTGGCCGCCGCCCGCGAGGCGGGCCTGGGCGACGTGCTGGACGAGATGCACGGCCAGTGGCACTTCTTCCGCAACTTCCTGTCCAACGTCGCCATGACGCTGGCCAAGACCGACCTGCGGATCGCCCGCCACTACGTCGAGCAGCTGGTCCCGGCCGAGCTGCACCACGTCTTCGACCAGATCGTGGCCGAGCACGAGCTCACCCTGCGCGAGGTCCTGCGCCTCACCGGCGAGGGCGAACTCCTGGAGCACAACGAGGTGTTGAAGCAGACCTTCCAGGTCCGCGACGCCTACCTCGACCCGATCTCCTACCTCCAGGTCGCCCTGCTCCGCCGCCAGCGCGAGCTGGTCGCCCAGGGCCGCGACGAGGACCCGCTGCGGGCCCGCGCGCTGCTGCTGACCGTCAACGGCATCGCCGCCGGCCTGCGCAACACCGGCTGACGGAGCCTCAGAACGCGAGGGCGGCCCGGGACTTCCCGGGCCGCCCTCGCGGTGTTCTGCCGCTCTCCCGCGGAGTCAGTGGACGGTCGGCTGTCCGGCCCGGCGCCGGCGCAGCCACATCGCCGCGCCGCCGGCCGCGACCACCAGGCCGCCGCCGACCGCGTACAGCCCGGAGCCGCCCTCCAGGTCGACGTCGTTCGGCCCGGGGAACTGGGCCGCCGCGGGCTCGGGCGTCGCCACCGGGCCCCCCGTCGGCTCCGCCGCCCGCGCCGCCGGCGCACCCAGCGCCGTGACCAGCAGTGCCGTCCCGCCGACCACGCGAGCGACCCGGACCCGCTTCGAGCGAACCACGTTCCTTACCCCCTGTACCGACCCCTCAACCCCGTGCACGGGTCGACGCTATCGGATCGGACGGGTCGTTCCCACACCGTTTTCGGAACGATCAAGCAAGCGTTGTACGACCGTTGCGCAAACCAGGACGACTTCTTGACGGTCCGTCAGGAGTTGTAGGTGGACTGGGCGCGCTCCAGACCCTCCGTCAGCAGCGCCTCCACCGCGTCGGCGGAGCGGTCCACGAACCAGTCCAGCTCCTTGCGCTCGGTGGACGAGAAGTCCTTGAGCACGAAGTCCGCCACCTCCATCCGGCCCGGCGGGCGGCCGATGCCGCAGCGGATCCGGTGGTAGTCCGGGCCGAGCGACTTGGTGATGGACTTCAGGCCGTTGTGCCCGTTGTCGCCGCCGCCGAGCTTGAGCCGCAGGGTGGCGTAGTCGATGTCCAGCTCGTCGTGGACCGCCACGACCGCCCCGGTGGGCACCTTGTAGAAGTCCCGCAGCGCGGTGACCGGCCCGCCCGAGAGGTTCATGAAGGTCATCGGCTTGGCCAGCACCACCCGCTTGCCGCCGATCCGCCCCTCGGCGGTCTGCGCGCGGCTCTTGTGCGCCTTGAACCTGGCCCCCATCCGCCCGGCCAGCAGGTCGGCCACCATGAAGCCGATGTTGTGCCGGTTCCGGGCGTACTGCTCCCCCGGGTTGCCGAGGCCCACGACCAGCCAGGGACCGTCGTAGTCGTCCATGTGTACCGCTCCTCCTGATTCGCTTCGGCCATCATCCCGGACGCACCGCTGCCCCGGTCACTCCGAACGGAGCGACCGGGGCAGCGGTCAGGTGCGGGGCGAGGCTCAGGCCTCGGTGACCTCGGCGGTCTCCTCGGCGGCCGGCTCGGCGGCCTGGGCGCCGATGACCTGCAGCACGACGGTGTCGGCCTCGACGGCGAGCTTGGCGCCCTTGGGCAGCTCGATGTCGCCGGCGGTGACGGAGGCACCGGCCTCCAGGCCCTCGACCGAGACGGTGACGGCCTCGGGCAGGTGGGTGGCCTCGGCCTCGATCGGCAGGGCGTTCAGGACGTGCTCGAGCAGGTTGCCACCGGCGGCCAGCTCGCCCTCGGTGTGGACCGGGACCTCGACGGTGACGGTCTCGCCGCGCTTCACCAGCAGCAGGTCGACGTGCTCGATGGAGCGCTTGATGGCCTCGCGCTGGACGGCCTTCGGCAGGACGTACTCGTCCTTGCCCTCGATCGGGACGACCAGCAGGGCGTTCGGGGTCTTGAGGGCCATCATCAGGTCGTGGCCGGGCAGGTTCAGGTGAACCGGGGCGTGGCCGTGGCCGTAGACGACACCGGGGACGAAGCCGGCACGGCGGGCGCGACGGGCGGCACCCTTGCCGAACTCGGTGCGGGACTCGGCGGCAAGGCGGATCTCGGACACGTCTGCTCCTCGTGAAGGTCCGGGTGCAGACAAGCGAAAACCGCCGAAGCCACACCCACAAATACGCTGGGGGTTCGCTCGGCGGCGGAGACGACGGACCGTGAGGTCAGCGCGTCGATCACGGACACGGCACCGTTTTGGGCGCACAGCATCCCTCGCCGAGCAGTCTCACGAGTCTAACTTGGAAGCTCGTCAACCGTGAAATCGGCCCCCCACCGTGAACGGTGGAGGGCCGATCGTCGCTGACCGTCCGTCAGCAGGGACGTTTCTCCGGGATCAGTGGACGCCCTCGAACAGGCTGGTGACCGAACCGTCCTCGAAGACCTCCTTGATCGCGGCGGCGATCGAGGGGGCGATGGAGAGGGTGGTCACCTTGTCCATCTGGAGCTCCTGCGGGGTGGGCAGGGTGTTGGTGAAGACGAACTCGCTCACCCGGGAGTTCTTCAGGCGGTCCGCGGCCGGGCCGGAGAGCACGCCGTGGGTGGCGGCCACGATGACGTCGGCGGCGCCGTTGTCGAAGAGCGCGTCGGCGGCGGCGCAGATGGTGCCGGCGGTGTCGATCATGTCGTCGACCAGGACGCAGACCCGGTCCTTGACGTCACCGACGACCTGGGCCGACAGGATGGTGTTGGCCTGGGTCAGGTCGCGGCGCTTGTGGATGACGGCCAGCGGGGCGCCGAGGCGGTCGCACCACTGGTCGGCGACCTTCACGCGGCCGGCGTCCGGGGAGACGATGGTCAGCTTGGAGCGGTCGGCGACCCGGTCGCCGACGTAGTCGGCCAGCATCGGCAGGGCGAACAGGTGGTCCACCGGGCCGTCGAAGAAGCCCTGGATCTGCGCGGTGTGCAGGTCCACCGCCATCAGGCGGTCGGCGCCGGCGGTGCGCAGCAGGTCGGCGATCAGGCGGGCCGAGATGGGCTCGCGGCCGAGGTGCTTCTTGTCCTGCCGGGCGTAGCCGTAGAACGGGAGGATCGCCGTGATGGAGCGGGCCGAGGCCCGCTTCAGCGCGTCGATCATGATCAGCTGCTCCATGATCCACTGGTTGATGGGAGCCGTGTGGCTCTGCATCACGAAGCAGTCCGCCCCCCGGGCGGAATCCAGGAAGCGGACGTAGATCTCACCGTTGGCGAAGTCGAGGGCCTTGGTGGGGACCAGCTCGGTGCCGAGCTCCCGGGCCACCTCCTCCGCCAGCTGGGTGTGGGCACGGCCGGAGAAGAGCTTGAGCTTCTTCTCACCCGACGTCGTGATCCCGCTCACTGAACCGTCTCCTCGCGTTGCTGCCGCATGGTCCGCCGCACCTCGCCCGGGCAGGCGCCCGGGCGAGGTGGTCGGCGAATGGATGGGGGTACGCCCAGAACACGGGCCAGGGAGCCCAGTGGCGCACGCATGTACTCAAGGTTACGCGCTGGCCCGGCCGGCGTCCGCCCCGGGACCGCCCCTCAAGATCCCCGGTGGGCCGATCGGGTCGCTCAGGACTGCTGCTCCCCGGCGGCCTCGGCGGCCGCCCGGGCCGAGTCGGTTCCGGGGCGCTTGCGGGCCACCCAGCCCGCGATGTTGCGCTGCTGGGCGCGGGAGACGCCGAGTGCGCCGGGGGGCACGTCGTTGGTGATGACCGAGCCGGCGGCGGTGTAGGCGCCGTCACCGACCGTCACCGGGGCGATGAACATGTTGTCGGATCCCGTGCGGCAGTGGGCCCCGATGGTGGTGCGGTGCTTGTTCACGCCGTCGTAGTTGACCGTGACGGAGGCCGCACCGATGTTGCTGTGGGCACCGATGGTGGCGTCCCCGATGTAGGAGAGGTGCGGCACCTTGGCGCCCTCGCCCAGCTCGGAGTTCTTGATCTCCACGTAGGTGCCGGCCTTGGCCTTGCGGGCCAGCTTGGCGCCGGGGCGCAGGTAGGCGTACGGGCCGACCTGGGCCAGCTCGCCGATCTCGGCGCCGATGGACGTGGTGTTGCTCACGGTGGCGCCGGCGCCGACGGTGGTGTCGGTCAGGGTGGAGTTCGGGCCGACCTCGCAGCCCTCGCCCAGGTGGGTGGCACCGTGCAGCTGGGTGCCGGGCAGCACCACGGCGTCGGGCTCGTACGTCACCTGGACGTCGAACCAGGTGGTGGCCGGGTCGACCACGGTGACCCCTTCGCGCATCGCGCGCTCGACCAGACGGGCGTTCAGGATCCGGCGGGCCTCGGCCAGCTGGACCCGGTCGTTGATGCCGAGCACGTCGCGGTGGTCGGCGGCGACCACGGCGCCGACCCGGTGGCCGGCCGTGCGGAGGATCTCCAGGGTGTCGGTGAGGTACTCCTCGCCCTGGGAGTTGTCGGTGGTGACCTTGGCCAGCGCCTCGCCGAGCAGCTCGGCGTCGAAGGCGAACACCCCGGAGTTGATCTCGCGGACGGCCCGCTGGGCCTCGGTGGCGTCCTTCTCCTCGACGATGGCCGCCACCGCGTCGGAGGCGTCCCGCAGGATCCGGCCGTAGCCGGTGGAGTCGGGGACCTCGGCGGTCAGCACGGTGGCCGCGTTGCCCTGCCCGGCGTGGGCGGCGACCAGGGCGGCCAGGGTGGCGCCGGTGAGCAGCGGGGCGTCGCCGGTGGTGATCACCACGGTGCCCTCGGGGCGCTCGCCGCGGGAGGCCAGCTCGGCCAGCGCGGTGCGCACGGCGTGGCCGGTGCCCTTCTGCTCCAGCTGCACGGCGGTGGAGACCCCCGGGTACACCTCGGCCAGGTGGGCCTCGACCAGCTCGCGCTGGTGGCCGACCACCACGACCAGCTGCCGGGGCGTCAACTCCTGGGCGGCGGCCACCGCGTGGCCGACCAGGGTGCGGCCGCAGACCGGGTGCAGCACCTTGGGCAGCTTCCTGGACTTCATCCGCGTCCCGCCGCCGGCGGCGAGCACGATCACGGCTGCAGGGGTGTTGGCACTCACGCGGGAGGCTCCTCGGGTCGGGAGGGGGGAGGGGATGGCGCCCTCGGGTCGGCACTCCGCACGGCCGCGCCCGGGCTGCTCAGAGACTATCCGGACATCCTGGCTGAAAACCCGTCAGCCTCCGGCCGGAGCACCGACCGAAGGCTGACTGAACGGCTCCCGGAGGAGGATTCGAACCCCCATAAGCTGGACCAAAACCAGCTGTCCTGCCCTTAGACGATCCGGGAAGGGCGGGCACCGCGCCGGTGTCCCGGCGCGCGGTCCACAGCCTACGGGCTGCGGCGCCGCACATCCACCACCTTCGCCGCCCCCGGGCCGCCCCCGACACGTCTTCCCATCCGGGGCGGCAGTACCTACGATGCCGTAGGTTACGGCTACGTAGGTAGCCCCTTCCCTCGAGGACCCTCATGACGATCCAGGCCAGCGAAGCGCCCCCGGAAGCGGCAGCGGTCGCCGCCACCCAGCTGTCCGCCACCCGGGGCGGTGAGCAGCAGGGCCTCGCCGAGCGGATCACGCTGGGCCTCTTCATCGGCGTGCCGTTCCTGGCCCTGCTGGCCGCCGTGCCGGTGGCCTGGGGCTGGGGCCTCGGCTGGACCGACCTGGCGATCATGACGGTGATGTACTTCGTGGCCTGCCACGGCATCACGGTCGGCTTCCACCGCTACTTCACCCACGGCTCCTTCAAGGCCAAGCGCCCGCTGGTGATCGCGATGGCGATCGCCGGCAGCCTGGCCATCGAGGGCCCGCTGGTGCGCTGGGTGGCCGACCACCGCAAGCACCACCGGTTCAGCGACAAGGAGGGGGACCCGCACTCGCCCTGGCGCTACGGCGAGTCGGTGCCCGCGCTGATGAAGGGCCTCTGGTGGGCCCACATGGGCTGGCTCTTCGACGAGGAGCAGACCCCGCAGCTGAAGTACGCCCCCGACCTGGTGAACGACCCGGTGATAAGGGCGATCTCCCGGCTGTTCTGGCTCTGGACGCTGGTCTCGATGCTGATCCCGCCGGTGATCGGCGGCCTGGTCTCGATGAGCTGGCAGGGCGCGCTGACCGCCTTCTTCTGGGGCTCGCTGGTCCGGGTGGCCCTGCTGCACCACGTCACCTGGTCGATCAACTCGATCTGCCACGCGGTCGGCGAGCGGCCGTTCAAGTCCCGGGACCGCTCCGGGAACGTCTGGTGGCTGGCCGTGCTCTCCTGCGGCGAGTCCTGGCACAACCTGCACCACGCCGACCCGACCTCGGCCCGGCACGGGGTGCTCCGCGGCCAGGTGGACTCCTCCGCCCGGCTGATCCGCTGGTTCGAGCAGCTCGGCTGGGCCCGGGACGTCCGCTGGCCCGACGAGGCCCGGATCGCCGCCCGCCGCACCGCATGACCCGACGTCTACAGCATGATGTAAGGGTGAACGGGAGCAACGGAGACAGCGCAGCCGACCGGACCGACCGAGCGGAGGCCGCCCCGGGCGCGCCCGCCGCGCGCGCCCGGGCCGCCGCTCCCGCCGCCCGCACCACCCAGGCCCGCACCGCTCCGGCCCGCACCGCCCCTGCCCGGGGCGGCAAGGGCGGCCGGGTCCGGATGACCGGCAAGCAGCGCCGCGAGCAGCTGCTGGACATCGGCCGCACGGTCTTCGCCGAGCGCGGCTACGACGGCACCTCGGTGGAGGAGATCGCCGAGCGGGCCGGGGTCTCCAAGCCGGTGGTGTACGAGCACTTCGGCGGCAAGGAGGGGCTCTACGCGGTGGTGGTCGACCGCGAGATGCAGCTGCTGCTGGACATGGTCACCGGCGCGCTGACCGGAGGGCACTCCCGGGAGCTGCTGGAGCAGGCGGCGTTCGCGCTGATGGACTACATCGACACCTCGACCGACGGCTTCAAGATCCTGGTCCGGGACTCCCCGGTGGCCCAGTCCACCGGCTCCTTCGCCTCGCTGATCAGCGACATCGCCACCCAGGTCGAGGACATCCTCGGCCTGGAGTTCAAGTCGCGGGGCTTCGACGCCCGCCTCGCCCCGATGTACTCGCAGATGCTGGTCGGCATGGTGGCCCTCACCGGTCAGTGGTGGCTGGAGGTGCGCAAGCCCGGCAAGGCCGAGGTGGCGGCGCACCTGGTGAACCTGGCCTGGCACGGGCTGGAGGGTCTGGAGCGGCACCCCAAGCTGGTCGGCGACCGGCAGCTGTGACCGCCGCCTGACTTCGGGGTGTCCGACGTCTTGACGTCAAGAGGCTTTATATCGACACACCCGTGGATACACTGATCCACATGGAGGACGAGGTCGACCGGCTGGTCGCTGCATGGCGCCGTGAGCGCCCCGACCTCGACGTGGAACCGCTCGAGGTGCTCAGCCGGGTCAGCCGGCTCGCCCGGCACCTGGACCGGGCCCGCCGCACGGCCTTCGCCGAGCACGGCCTGGAGCCCTGGGAGTTCGACGTCCTCACCGCGCTGCGCCGGGCCGGTTCGCCGTACCAGCTCTCCCCCGGGCAGCTGCTCACCCAGACCCTGGTGACCTCCGGCACCATGACCAACCGGATCGACCGGCTGACCGGCAAGGGCCTGGTGGTCCGGCTGCCCGACCCGGACGACCGGCGCGGCGTGCTGGTGCGGCTCACCGAGGACGGGCAGGACCGGGCGGACCAGGCGCTGGCCGGGCTGCTGGCCCACGAGCGGGCGCTGCTGGCCGAGCTGACCGGGCCCCAGCAGTCCGAGCTGGCCACCCTGCTGCGGCTGCTGATCGCCCCCTTCGACCAGGCCTGACGGCCCGTCGGCGGAGGCTGCCGACGGGCCGACCGCTCCGTACCGTCAGAAGCCGTCCGGGTAGGGCGTGCTGAGCGCCGGGACGGGCTTGGGCTCCGGGGTGGTGTAGCCCGGCAGGATGGTGCCCAGCAGGCGGCGGACCTCCGCGTCGGAGTTGCCCGCGGCGGCCGCGTACAGGGCCGTCAGGGAGCCCGCCAGGTCCTCCGGGCCGGCCAGGTCGTCGGCCACCGTGGCGTAGATCCGGGAGTGCGCGGTGGGCAGCCGCTCCTCGCCCTCGGAGAACAGCGCCTCGTTGAGCTTCTCGCCGGCCCGCAGGCCGGTGTAGCGGATCTCCACCTCCTCCGCCTCCAGCTGCACCTGACGGGCGAAGTTGTGCACCAGGTCGACGATCCGGACCGGCTCGCCCATGTCGAGCACGAAGACCTCGCCGCCGTGCGCCATCCGGCCGGCCTCCAGGACCAGGCCGACGGCCTCCTCGATGGTCATGAAGAAGCGGGTCACGTCCGGGTGGGTGATGGTCACCGGGCCGCCGCTGCGCAGCTGCTCGGCCAGCACCGAGAGCAGCGAGCCGCGCGAGCCCAGCACGTTCCCGAAGCGGACGGCGGAGAAGACGCCGGTGCCGAGGTTGCGGGCGTCCCGGGCGTTGGCCTGGACGATCAGCTCGGCCAGCCGCTTGGAGGCTCCCAGCACCGAGGTCGGGTCGGCGGCCTTGTCGGTGGAGATCAGCACGAAGCGCTCCACGCCGGTGGCCAGCGCGGCCTCCACCAGGTTGTCGGTGCCGAGCACGTTGGACTTCACCGCCTCGCTGGGGTGACGCTCCAACAGCGGCAGGTGCTTGTGCGCGGCCGCGTGGAAGACCACCTCGGGGCGCAGGTCGCGGAAGATCTGCTGGATCCGCGGCCGGTCCCGGATGTCGGCGATCACCAGCGAGTCGTCGGTGAGCAGCGCCTCGCCCCAGATCTCCAGCTGGAGCCGGTGCAGGTTGGACTCGTCGTGGTCCAGCATGTAGAGCTCGGACGGGCCGAACGCGTGGACCTGGCGGCAGAGTTCGCTGCCGATCGAGCCGCCGGCGCCGGTGACCAGCACCCGCTTGCCCTCGATCACGGCGCGGACGTCGGAGGAGACCACGTGCACCTCGTGACGGCCGATCAGCCGGTTCACGTCCAGCGAGCGCAGGTCGGAGCCGACCACCTCGCGGCGCAGCGCCGCCAGGAAGGAGGGCAGGTAGCGGACGGCCGCTCCGGCCGCCGCGGCGGCGGTGGCCAGCGCGCGGACCTTCTGGTGGGCCAGCCCGGGGATGGCCAGCACCACGACCTGCGCCCTGCTCTCCACGGCCAGCTCGGTGAGCTCGGTGAGCGTCCCCAACACCGGGACGCCGCCGACCAGTTCGCCCGCCTTCAGCGGGTCGTCGTCGAGCAGGCCGACCGGGACCAGTCCGAACTCGGGCGTCCGGCCCAGGTCGCGCACCAGTGCGGAGCCGGCCGCGCCGGCTCCGACCACGATGGTGCGCAGACCCTGGCCGCCGTCCCCTGATGAAGGGTCGAACGGGTTCAGGCGTGCGGCATTGCTGTACGGCGACATGGGTGTCCTCCGGATTCCCTGACCTGACGGAGTCGGTACCTGGGGCATGGGGGGCCGGTCAGCCGGCGCCGGGGCCTGCGGTCGAGGCGACGGTTGGGGTGGATGGGGTGGTGCGCTGGGGAGGCCCGGACGGTTCGGACGGGCTGACGCCCGCCCGCCGGGCCACGGCCACGGCGGCGAGGGTGGAGTGCACCCCCAGCTTGCCGAGCACGTTCTGCATGTGGGTGCGGACGGTGTGCGGGGAGAGGTACAGCCGCTCCGCGACGGCCTGCCGGCCGAGACCGGCCACCATGCAGCGGAGCACCTCCTCCTCGCGCGGGGTCAGTGTCTCCACCAGCCGCTCGCTCTCCGTCCGGTCCCGCCGGGCGGCGGTCAACTCCCGTACCACGCCGGTGAGCAGGGTCGGCGGGAGGTGCGTCTCGCCGCGCAGGACGCCGCGAATCACGGCCATCAGACGCGGCAGCGAACTGTCCTTCGCGACCCAGCCGCCGGCTCCGGCCTGGAGGGCGCGGACCGCACGGCGCGGGTCGTCCTCGGTGGCCAGCACCACGGCCCGCAGCTCCGAATGACTCCGGGCGGCCCGGGCCAGCAGCAGCAGCCCGTCCGGCGCGGGGCCGGAGGCGGGGCGGGGCACGGTGGCGAGGGGCAGCGGTCCGGGTGGCCGCCGCGGTGCCGGGGCGCGGCCCGGTGGGGCCTCCGGCTCCACCGGCTGGCGCGGCCGCCGCGCGGCGGCGCCGAGGTCGGCGTCGACCAGGATGACGTCGAACGGACGCCCCTCGGTGGCCGCCCGCTCCAGGGCGCGCTCGGCCCCGGCCGCGCTCCCGGCCACACCCACTTCGACATCGGGCTCGGCGGCCAGGGTGGCCGCCAGTGCCTCGGCGAAGATGCGGTGGTCGTCGACCACCAGGACGCGAACCCGCCCCATCGTCGTACCCCCCTGCTCAGGTGCCGACCCCCACCGGTACCGGACTCAGCGTACGGAAGTGGGGGGCGGGTCGGTGGGGGTTTCGTGAAGTTCCGTGGGGCACGGGGGTGGTGGCGCTTCGGACGCACGCGGAGCGCGGTGGCGCGGCGGACGCACGTGGTGATGCCGGGGGCGCGAGGAACTGCGCGGGGCGGGAGGCGGCTCACCTGCAACTGAACCGCCGTCAGCCAGTTGCAGGTGCTGCCGTTCCCCCGCGCGCAGTTCCCCGCGCCCCTGGGGCCTCCGGCCCCGGGGCGCGGCTCCGGTCAGGAGAGGCGGCGGGCTCCGGCGGAGGGGACGGCGGTGAAGGTGCGGGGTTCGGCGTACCCGGCCGCCGCGAAGGCGGCCCGTACGGCGGCCTCGACCTCCGTCAGGAGTCCCTCGCGGACCAGGGCGATGACCGAGCCGCCGAAGCCGCCGCCGGTCATCCGGGCGCCGAGGGCGCCCGCCTCGACCGCGGCCGAGACGGCCAGGTCGGTCTCCGGGCAGGAGACCCGGTAGTCGTCGCGCAGCGAGGCGTGACCCGCCGTCAGCACCGGGCCGAGCGCGGCGAACTCGCCCGCGTCCAGCAGCGCGACCGCCTGCTCCACCCGGGCGTCCTCGGTCACCACGTGGGCGACCAGCGGGGCCAGCTCTTCGGGCAGCCGCTCCAGTGCGCCGGCCAGGCCCTCCGGTGCCAGGTCGCGCAGGGCCGGCAGGCCGAGCAGTGCGGCCGCCTTCTCGCAGCCGGCCCGCAGTTCGGCGTAGGCGCCGTCGGCCAGGTCGTGCTTGACCCGGGTGTCGATCACCAGCAGCCGCAGCCCGTGGGCGGCCAGGTCCAGCGGGACCTGGCGCTGCGTCAGGTCCCGGGTGTCCAGCACCAGGGCGTTGCCCTCGGAGCAGCACATCGAGGCCATCTGGTCCATCACGCCGCACGGGACGCCGACGAAGGCGTTCTCGGCGAACTGCGCCAGCTGCGCCAGGTCGGCGTTGCTCAGCGGCAGGTCGTACAGGTCCCGGTAGGCGGTGGCGACCACGCACTCCAGGGCGGCGGAGGAGGAGAGCCCCGCCCCGCCGGGCACGTCGCTGTCGAACCACAGGTCGGCGCCGCCGACCGGGTGCCCGGCCTCGCGCAGCGCCCAGACCACGCCGGCCGGGTACTTGGCCCAGCCCTCCACGGAGCCGGGGGCGAGCCCCTCGACCTCCAGCTCGGTCACCTGGCCGTCGCCCTGCTCGCTCCAGAGGCGGAGCAGGCCGTCGGTGCGCAGCCGCACGGCCGCACGGGCGGCGTGCGGCAGGGCGATCGGGAGCACGAAACCGTCGTTGTAGTCGGTGTGTTCGCCGATCAGGTTGACGCGGCCGGGGGCCGCCCAGACACCGGTCGGGGCGGCTCCGTGGACGGACTGGAAATCGGTCATGCCTGCTTCTTCTCCAGGGTGAACTGCCAGGCGTCGCGGACGATGTCGTCCAGCTCCGGGCGGCGGGGGGTCCAGCCGAGCGCCTCGTGCGCGCGGGTGGCGGAGGCGACCAGGACGGCCGGGTCGCCGGGGCGGCGGTCGGCGACCACGACCGGGATCTCCCGGCCGGTGACGCGCTTGACAGACTCGATGACCTCGCGGACCGAGAAGCCGCTGCCGTTGCCGAGGTTGCAGATCAGGTGCTCGCCGGGCTTGGCGGCCGCGATCGCCAGCAGGTGGGCCTCGGCCAGGTCCGCGACGTGGATGTAGTCGCGGATGCAGGTGCCGTCCGGGGTCGGGTAGTCCTCGCCGAAGACCGCGATGTGCGGGCGCTGGCCCAGCGCGGCCTGGAAGACCAGCGGGATCAGGTGCGACTCGGGGTCGTGCCGCTCGCCGTAGGCACCGTACGCGCCGGCGACGTTGAAGTAGCGCAGCGAGACCGCGGCGAGGCCGTGGGCGATCGCCTCACTGGTGATCAGGTGGTCCACCGCCAGCTTGGTGGCGCCGTACGCGTTGGTCGGCGCGGTGGCGGCGGTCTCCTTGATCGGGGTCTCGGTCGGCTCGCCGTAGGTGGCGGCGGTGGAGGAGAAGACCAGCTTGCGGACCCCGGCCTTGCGCATCGCGCTGACCAGCTCCAGCGACCCGGCCACGTTGTTGCGCCAGTACTTCTCCGGGTCCGCGACCGACTCTCCGACCTGCGAGGAGGCGGCGAAGTGCAGCACGCCGTCGTAGGAGGAGTCCAGCACCTCGGCGGCGTCCTGGATCCGGCCGCGGACGAACTCGGCGCCCGCCGGGACGCCCTCCAGGAAGCCGGTCGAGAGGTCGTCGAGCACCGTCACCTGGTGGCCGGCCTCCAGCAGGTGCGCGCCGACCACGCTGCCGACGTATCCGGCGCCACCGGTGACCAGGTACTTACCCATGTGTTGCGACCTCCCGCAGGCGGTGTGCCGCCTGTTCCGGCGACACGTCGTTCATGAAAGCGTCCATGCCGGATTCGGTCCCGGCCAGGAACTTGAGCTTGCCTACCGTACGACGGATCGTGAAGAGCTCCAGGTGCAGTGCCAGCTCGTCACGGTGACCGGCCGGCGCCTGGTGCCAGGCGGAGATGTACGGGGTAGGCGCGTCCGTGTCGAAGAGACGGTCGAAGCGGCGCAGCAGTTCCAGGTAGATCCCGGGGAACTCGGCCCGCGCGGCCTCGTCCAGGCCGGTCAGGTCCGGTGTGCGGCGGTTCGGGTAGAGGTGCACCTCGTACGGCCAGCGGGCGGCGAACGGGACGAAGGCCGTCCAGTGCTCGCCCGCCAGCACCACCCTTTCGGGGTGGGCGAGCTGATCGGCGATCAGGTCCTCGAAGAGGTTGCGGCCGGTGGCGGCGCGGTGCGCGGTGGCGGCGGCCGCCGCCTTGGCGGAGCGCGGGGTGACGAACGGGAAGGCGTACACCTGCCCGTGCGGGTGGGCCAGCGTCACGCCGATCTCCACGCCCCGGTTCTCGAAGCAGTACACCTGCTCGATCCCTGGCAGTGCGGAGAGCTCCGCCGTGCGGTCGGTCCAGGCGTCCAGCACCAGCCGGGCCCTGTCCTCGGTGAGGCTCGCGAAGGAGGCGTCGTGCTGCGGGGTGAAGCAGACCACCTCGCAGCGGCCCGCCCCGGGGGCGGTCTCGTGGAAGGCGGTCCGGTCGGTGGCCACGTGCTCGGCGGCCCCCGGGGCCAACGACGGGAAGCGGTTCTCGAAGACCGCGACCTGGTAGTCCGGCGCCGGCACCTCGCTCAGCCGGCCGTCCCTGGACGGGCAGAGCGGGCACTCGTCGGCCGGCGGGTGGTAGGTGCGGCCCTGGCGGTGAGCGGCGACCGTCACGTGGTCGCCGGTGACCGGGTCGCGGCGGATCTCGGACAGCGCGGTGGTGGGCTCCAGCGGACGCAGGTCGCTGTAGTTCCGGTCGGCGGTGCTGCCGTCCGCGTCGAAGTAGATCAGCTCACGGCCGTCGGCAAGCTTGGTGGTGGTCTTCTGCACGGCAACATGGTCGAACAGAACCCAACAAGAGTCAACAGCCAAGGGCGCACGCCCGCGTCGCCGGTGATGGTGATCCCGGGGCGCGGGGAACTGCGCGGACCGGGAGGCGGCCGCCGCCGCTGAGGGCACGTCAGCCCGTTGCACGCGCTCCGGGGCCCGGCGTGATCCGGTCGAGCAGTCCCGTGCGGGCGGCGGTGGCGGTGGCCTCCAGGCGGGTGCGGGCCCCGAGCTTCATCAGGACCCGCTGGACGTGGGTCCGGGCCGTACTGGGGGCGATGCCCATGCCCTCCGCGATGGCGCCGGTGTCCTGGCCCTCGGCGATCCGCAGCAGCACCTGGACCTCACGGCGGGTCAGCGCCCGCAGCAGCCGCACCGCGTCGTCGTCCGGCTCCGCCACCGGTCGCAGCAGCCGCTCGAACGCCCCCTGGAGCACCTCGACCGCGACCGCCGCCTCCCCCGCCCGCACCCGGGCGATGGCCCGCTCGACCACCTCGATCCGCTCGTCGCTGCGGACGTACCCCGCCGCCCCCGCCGCGAACGCCGCCGCCACCCGCCCGGGTTCGCCCACCGGGCCGAGCACCACCACCGCGATCTCCGGCCGGTCCCGCCGCAACCGCCGCACCGGCTCGAAGGCGTCCGGGCCCCCCGGGCCGGCCACGCCGACCAGGCAGACCTCCGGACGGCGCGCCGTCACCAGCTCGCACACCGACCGGGCCGGCGAGCCGATCGCCAGCACCCGGTGCCCGCGCAGCTGCAGGGCCGAGGCCAGTGCCTCGGCGAGCAGCCGGTGGTCGTCGACCACCACGAGCCGAACGCCCACGGCGCCCTCCCAGTCCACGTCCGGCGCACCCCACTCCGCGACCGGCGGGCGGCCGTTGACGCACCATCACAGCGCATCCGGCCCCGGCCCGCCAGAGTGCGCGCAGCCGTGACGCTCCCGGAAACGAAAGAAGGCCCCCGCCGTGACGGCGGGAGCCTTCTGTCCGAGCCCCCATGCGGAATCGAACCGCAGACCTTCTCCTTACCATGGAGACGCTCTACCGACTGAGCTATAGGGGCTTGCCGGTCTTCGTTTCCTTCTGACCGGGCCGGTCGAACGAGGAAGACATTACACGGTGATCGCCCCGCATGTGAAATCCGCTCAGCCGGCCTCCGCCGCGAGGCTCACGGGGCGTACGGCGGCGAGGTCACGCCCCCTGGTCTCGGGCAGCGCCCGGAGTGCGAGCAGCGAGACCACGCCCACCCCGGCGGCGTACCAACCCACCGGTGCGGCGGTCCCGTACTCCGCCGCCAACCGGGTCGCGACCAGCGGCGCGGTCGCTCCGCCGACCACCCCGCCGAGGTTGTAGCTCAGCGCCACCCCCGTGTACCGCAGCCGGGTCGGGAACAGCTCCGGCAGGTACGAGGCGATCGGCCCGAAGAGCAGGCCCAGCGCCGCCATCGCCCCGATCAGCGCCGCCCCCGCGGCCACCGGACGCCGGGTCTCCAGCAGCGGGAAGAGCAGCAGCGACCAGCCCGAGGTGACCGCCGTCGCGGCCAGCAGGGTGAGCCGCCGGCCGAACCGGTCGCCCCAGCCCGCGCTCAGCCACACCGTGCCGGCCATCGCCGCCGAACCGGCCAGCAGCGCCGCCAGGACGAGCCCGCCGGGCATCCCGAGGTCCACCGTGGCGTGGGCCAGCGCGTAGGTCGTGGTCAGGTAGAAGACGGTGTAGCCCACCATGATCGACAGCCCGCCGAGCAGCACCTCCCGCCCGTGCCCGCGCAGCAGCTCCAGCACCGGCACCCGCGGGCGCTCCGGCTGCTCGGCGAAGAGCGGCGACTCCGCCACCTTCAGCCGGACCACCAGCCCGAACGCCACCAGCACGGCGGAGGCCAGGAACGGCACCCGCCAGCCCCAGGAGAGGAAGGCCCCGCGGCTCAGACCCTCGGAGAGCAGCAGGAAGACCGAGTTGGCCAGGAAGAACCCGGCGCAGGGCCCGAGTTGCAGGTAGCCGCCGTACCGGCCGCGGCGCCCGCTCGGCGCGTGCTCGGCCAGCAGCAGCGCGGCCCCGCCCCACTCCCCGCCCAGACCGATCCCCTGACAGAACCTCAGCACCACCAGCAGCACCGGGGCCCACATCCCCCACGCCCCGTACCCGGGCAGCAGCCCGACCAGCGCGGTCGAGACGCCCATCAGCAGCAGTGAGCCGACCAGCGTCGCCTTCCGGCCGAGGCGGTCGCCGTAGTGGCCGAACAGCACCGCCCCGACCGGGCGGGCCAGGAAGGCCACGGCGTAGACGGAGAAGGCGGCGAGCAGGGAGCCGGTGGTGCCGAGGCCGGGGAAGAAGATCTGGCCGAAGACCAGGGCCGCGGCGGTGCCGTAGATGAAGAAGTCGTAGAACTCGATCGTGGTGCCGACCAGCGCGGCGGCGGCGACCCGGCGCAGCGCGGGGGCCTGAGTGGGCGTCATGCCCCCACCCTGGCGGCCGTACGGGTACGCAGAACAGCGGGCAATCGGGTGAAACACGGCAGCGCCCCGCAGGGGCGCGAGGCTCTGCTGATCTGCGGCTCCGCCGCGGGGCGCGCAGGGGAACGGCAGCACCTGCAACTGGCTGACGGCGCTTCAGTTGCAGGTGAGCCGCCTTCCGGACTCGCGCAGTTCCTCGCGCCCCCGGGGTAACCCATAGGCTGGCGTCGTGGGTGAGCAAGGGTCGGCTTCGTGGTGGGCGCATGCGGCCAGGACGGGGCGGCCGCCGGTGCCGTGGGGGCTGATGGTGCGCGGGGCGGCGGGGATGGGGACCCCGTTGGCGCTCGGGTTGCTGACCGGGCGGCTGGACCTCGGGGTGTACGCCGGGCTCGGGGCGATGCACGCGACCATGAACGACCGGGACGAGCCCGCCGGGCTGCGGGTGCCGAGGATCGCCGGTGCGGTGGGGGCTTCCGCGCTGGGGATGCTGACCGGCGCCGCGCTGCAGCACTTCGGGGCCCCCACCGCCCTCGCCGCCGTGGTGCTGACCGTGCTCGCCTTCGCCTCCGGTGCCCTGAGCGCGACCGGCCCGCGCGGCTCCGGCGCCGGCATGCTGCTGCTGGTCTCGGCCACCCTCGGCGCCGGGATGCCGCTCGCCGCCCCGTGGTGGGCCGCCGCCCCGACCATGCTGCTGGGCGCCGCGTACGTGGTGCTGCTCGGCGCGCTGCACCGCTCCTCCCGCCCCGCCGCGGACCCGCGCCGCCGCGCCCTGGCCGCCGCCTTCGCCGCCCTCGGCACCACCCTCGCCGACCTCGGCACCCCGCGCGGCGCCGGCTCCCGCCAGGTCCTCACCGCCCGGCTCAACCAGCTCCAGGACCTCCTGCCACCCGCCCGGACGGGCCGTCAGGAACCGGAGCGGGTGCGGCGGCTGCGCACCCTGTACGAGGCGACCCTGGCCGTCACCGAGACCGCCAGCGGCCTGCTCTGGGCCTGGCGGCCGGTGCCCGCCGAGGTGGCGGAGCTGCCCGGACGGCTGGCCGCCGCCGTGCTCGGCGCCGGTCCGCCGCCCCCGTACCCCGCCTGGGAGCCCGACACCCCGGCGCTGCGCGCGCTGGACGCCGCGCTGCGCGACCTCACCGAGGCGGTGGCCGGACGGCCGGTGGCCCTGGGCACCGCGCCCGCCCCTCCCCCGGACCCGTGGCGGCTGCGGGCCGGACTGCTCTCGCCCGCCTCGGTCCGCTACGGGCTGCGGGTGGCGCTCTGCATCGCGGTGGCCTCGCTGCTCACCGCCGGGGTGCCGCTCAGCCGGGGCTACTGGGTGCCGATGACGGTGGCCTTCGTGCTCAAGCCGGACCTGGGCTCGGTCTTCCAACGGGCCGTCAGCCGCTCGGTCGGCACCGTGCTGGGCGTCGCGGTGACCGCCGGGCTGCTCTCGCTGACCTCGTCCGAGTGGGGGCTGGCGGCGATCGCCGCGCTCTGCGTCGCGCTGCTGCCGTACTCGCTGGGCGTCCACTACGGGCTGAACGCGGCGGTGATGACGCCGATGGCGCTGATCCTGGTGCAGCTCGGCGGCGAGCCGGGCACCGAGGAGCTCTGGCCCCGGGTCCTCGACACCGCGCTGGCCAGTGCCATCGTGCTGGTCTTCGGCTACCTGCTCTGGCCGGAACGGCCACAGCACCGGATCGAACCCCGGCTGGTCGCGGCCGCCACCGCCGTCCGGGCCTACCTGGCCTCGGTGGTGGACGACGGGCCGCCGGTGGCCGAGGTCTGGCTGCGGCGCACCGCGTACCGCGCGCTCGCGGACGCCCGGCAGGAGGTGCAGCACGGGCTCACCGAACCACCCCCGAACGGACGCCTGGCCTCCCGGTGGCTGCCCGCCACCGCCGCCCTGGAACGGCTCTCCGGCGCCGTCGCCGCGTACGGCGCCCAGATCCGCTACGGGGGCCGGGCCCCCGACCCCGCGGAGGCCGCCCGCGTCTTCGAGGCCCTCGACCGCCTCACCGCCGCCGCCCGCGGCCACCGCCCCCCGGGCGGCCAGGCCGTCCGGCCCACCGAACCGCACGACCCGGCGCTCAGCGCCCTGGCCCGCGCCGCGAACGAACTCGACGCGCTACTGGCCTAGGCGCGAGGAACGGACGTGGTGAGGCCAGGGGCGCGAGGAACTGCGCGAACCGGAAGGCGGCCCACCGGCAACTGAACCACCATCAGCCAGTTGCACGTGCTGCCGTTCCCCCGCGCGCAGTTCCTCGCGCCCCCGGGGCAACCACGGACGTTCCCCGCGCCGCCGGTTGTGTCAGACGTCTTCGGCCAGTTCGAGCCAGGCCATCTCCAGCTCCTCCTTGTCCTCGCGGACCTTGCGCAGCTGCGCGTCCAGCTCGGCGACCTTGGAGAAGTCGGCCGCGTGCTCGGCCAGTTGGGTGTGCAGCTTGGACTCCTGCTGGTCCAGCTTGGCGATCTGGCGCTCCAGCTTCTGCATCTCCTTCTTGGCCGCCCGGGTGTCCCCCGCGGGCTTGGCCGCGGTCACCGGGGCCTGGACGGCCGAGGCGGCGGCGGCCTGCTCGGCCATCCGGGTCCGCCGCTCCAGGTACTCGTCGACGCCGTTGGGGAGCATCCGCAGCCGCTGGTCGCCGAGCAGGGCGTGCACCGTGTCGGTGGTGCGCTCGATGAAGAAGCGGTCGTGGGAGATGACGATCATCGAGCCGGGCCAGCCGTCGAGGAGGTCCTCCAGCTGGTTGAGGGTCTCGATGTCGAGGTCGTTGGTGGGCTCGTCGAGGAAGAGCACGTTGGGCTCGTCCATCAGCAGCCGGAGCAGCTGCAGGCGGCGGCGCTCACCACCGGACAGGTCCCCGACCGGGGTCCACTGCTTGTCCTTGCCGAAGCCGAACTGCTCGCAGAGCTGACCGGCGCTCATCTCCCGGCCCTTGCCCAGGTCGACCCGGCCGCGGACCTGCTCGACGGCCTGGAGCACCCGGGTGGCCGGGTCCAGCTCGGCGATCTCCTGGGAGAGGTACGCCAGCCGGACGGTCTTGCCGACCTTGATGACGCCCGACGCGGGCTGCACGTCGCCCTCGGTGGCGTACGCGGCCTGCATGGCGCGCAGCAGCGAGGTCTTGCCGGCGCCGTTGACGCCGAGCAGGCCGATCCGGTCGCCGGGGCCGAGGTTCCAGGTGAGGTTCTCCAGCAGCAGCTTGGGGCCGGCCTTGACCGTCACGTCCTCCAGCTCGAAGACCGTACGGCCCAGGCGCGCGTTGGCGAACTTCATCAGCTCGCTCTTGTCGCGGGGCTCCGGCACGTCGGCGATCAGGGCGTTGGCCGCCTCGATCCGGTAGCGCGGCTTGGAGGTGCGGGCGGGGGCGCCGCGGCGCAGCCAGGCCAGCTCCTTGCGGGCCAGGTTCTGCCGCTTCTGCTCCTCGGTGGCCTCGATCCGGGAGCGCTCGGCGCGGGCGAAGACGTAGTCGGAGTAGCCGCCCTCGTACTCGCGGACCTCGCCGCGCTGGACGTCCCACATCCGGGTGCAGACCTGGTCCAGGAACCAGCGGTCGTGGGTCACGCAGACCAGCGCGGAGCGGCGGTTCTGCAGGTGCTGGGCGAGCCAGGCGATGCCCTCGACGTCCAGGTGGTTGGTGGGCTCGTCGAGGACGATCAGGTCGTGCTCGCCGAGCAGCAGCTGGGCCAGCGCGATCCGGCGGCGCTCGCCACCGGAGAGCGGGCCGATCACGGTGTCCAGGCCGTCGGCGAAACCGGGCAGGTCGAGGCCGCCGAACAGGCCCTGGATGATGTCGCGGATGCGGGCGTCGCCGAGCCACTCGTGGTCGGCCCGGTCGGCGATCACCTCGTGCCGGATGGTGGCCTTCGGGTCCAGCGAGTCGTGCTGGGTGAGCACCGCCATCTGCAGGCCGCCGGAGTGGGTGATCCGCCCGCTGTCCGGCTCCTCCAACTTGGCCAGCATCCGGATCAGGGTGGTCTTGCCGTCACCGTTGCGGCCGACGACGCCGATCCGGTCGCCCTCGCTGACGCCGAGGCTGACCCCGTCGAGCAGGGCCCGGGTGCCGTAGACCTTGCTGACGGACTCGATGGTGGCGAGGTTGACGGCCACTGCTGCGCGCTCCTGAGCTAGGGACAGTCCCGGAGTACGCCTCCGGGACCTGTCCAGCCTAGTCGAGCGGCCGTCGGTGCCCTCAGTGAGCGGCGTCCAGCCGGGCCCGCTGATCCTCCGTCAGCTCCAGGTCGAGGGCGGCCAGGCTCTCGTCCAGCTGGGCCACCGAGGAGGCGCCGGTCAGCGGGATCACCGGGACCTCGCCGCCGAGCAGCCAGGCCAGCACCACCTGGTTGTGGGTGGCACCGGTCTCCTTCGCGACCTGGTCCAGCACCGCGCTCCGGGCCCGGGTGCCGGCGTGGTCGAAGGACGGGTCCAGCGGCTTGGCCGTCTCGTTGCCGTAACTGCCGCCCAGCAGCGGGGAGTAGGCGACCATCGCCAGCTCCGGGTTGGCCCGGACGTAGGAGAGCAGGTCGCCGACCACCACACCCGCGTCGCCGTCCGGGGAGAGCGGGCTGGGGCGGTCGGCCCGGCGGCGGAAGTAGCTGTGGCTGTACTGGAGGACCTCGTACCCGGCCAGGCCGCGCGCGGCCGCCAGGTTGCGGGCCCGTTCGACCTGCCAGGACCAGTGGTTGCTGACGCCCAGCAGGCCGACCGTGCCCTCCGCCACCAGCTCGCCGAAGGCGCCCACCGTCTCGGCGAGCTCCACCGTCGGGTCCTGGACGTGGGCGTAGAGCAGGTCCAGCTTCTCCACCCCGAGCCGCTGCCGGCTCTCCTCGGCCTCCTGCCGGATCGCCGCCGCCGACAGGCCCTCGCGGTTCTCCACGTAGCCGGTGCCGGCCGCCTTCGGGCGGGCGCCCAGCTTGGTGGCGATCACCACCTCGTCGGTGATGCCGCGGCTGCGCCGCCAGTTGCCGAGCACCCGCTCGCTGGCGCCGCCCCGGCTGCCGTCCAGCCAGTAGGCGTAGTTGTTGGCGGTGTCGACGAAGGTGCCGCCGGCCTCGACGAAGCGGTCCAGCACCGCGAAGGCGGTGGCCTCGTCGGTGCGGGTGCCGAACAGCATCGCGCCCAGGCTGAGGACGCTGACCTCACGGCGGTGCTGCGGGTCGGTGCCGATGGTGCGGTAGCGCATGGCGGAGCTCTCCCCGTTCTCACGGCCCGTCAGCTACGGGCCCGTGTGAACGAGTCTGGAAGCTGGAGCGCGCTCCAGGTCAACAGGCGGAGGTCAGGCAGAGGTCTGGACCGCCGCCCCCGGGACCGGGCCGTGGGTGACGTGCGCGGCCCGGCAGGTGCCGGAGTCGCGCAGGGCCCGGGCAATGCCCTCGGCCGCCTCCGCGTCCTTGGCCAGGAAGGCGGTGGTCGGGCCGGACCCGGAGACCAGCGCGGCCAGCGCGCCCGCCTCGGTGCCCGTCCGCAGGGTCGCGGCCAGCGAGGGGCGCAGCGAGACGGCGGCGGCCTGGAGGTCGTTGGCCAGCGCCCCGGCCAGGGCCGTCGGGTCGCCGTCGGCCAGGGCGGCGAGCAGCGCCGGGTCGGCGTCGGGGGTGGTCACCTCCTCCTCGGTGAAGCCCGTCCCCGCCTCGGCCCGCAGCCGATCGCACTCGCGGAACACCGCCGGGGTGGACAGGCCCCCGTCGGCCACCGCGAAGACCCAGTGGAAGGTGCCCTCGACCGGCAGCGGGGTCAGGATCTCGCCCCGGCCCCGGCCCAGCGCCACCCCGCCGAGCAGCGCGAACGGCACGTCCGAGCCCAGCTCGGCGGCCAGCTCGTGCAGCACCTCGGCGGGGGTGTCCAGCTTCCACAGCGCGTCGCAGGCCACCAGCGCGGCGGCCCCGTCGGCACTGCCGCCGGCCATGCCGCCGGCCACCGGGATGGCCTTCTCGATGTGCAGCGCGACGTTCGCCTCGATGCCGTGGTGGGCGGCCAGCGCGTACGCCGCCCGGGCGGCGAGGTTGGAGTCGTCCAGCGGCACCTGGTCCGAGCCGGGGCCCTCGCAGGTCAGCGTGACGCCCTCGCCCTGACGGGCCGTCACCAGGTCGCCGAGGGCGACCGCGAAGAACACGTTGGCCAGGTCGTGGAAGCCGTCCGGGCGCAGACCGCCCACGCCCAGCTGCACGTTGACCTTGGCGGGCACCCGTACGGTGATCACTGGGCGGCCTCCGCCTTCGGCTTGTGCTCGGCGATCGCCGCGAACTGTTCCACCGTCAGCATCTCGCCGCGCAGGGTGTGGTCGATGCCCGCCCCGCGCAGCGCCTCCTCGGCGGCGGCCGGCGAGCCGGCCCAGCCGGCCAGCGCGGCCCGCAGGGTCTTGCGGCGCTGCGCGAAGGCCGCGTCCACCACGGCGAAGACCTCCTGCCGGGTGGCGGTGGTCTTCGGCGGCTCGCGGCGGATCAGCGAGACCAGACCCGAGTCGACGTTCGGCGCGGGCCAGAACACGTTGCGGCCGATGGCGCCGGCCCGCTTCACGTCCGCGTACCAGTTGGCCTTCACGGACGGGACGCCGTAGACCTTGTTGCCCGGCTTGGCGGCGAGGCGGTCGGCGACCTCGCTCTGCACCATCACCAGGGTGCGCTCGATGCTCGGGAAGGTGGCCAGCATGTGCAGCAGCACCGGGACGGCCACGTTGTAGGGGAGGTTGGCCACCAGCGCGGTGGGCGGCGGGCCCGGCAGCTCGGTGACCTCCATCGCGTCGCTGAGCACCAGGTCGAAGCGGTCGGCCCGCTCCGGCATCCGGGCCCGGACGGTGGTCGGCAGGTGCTGCGCCAGCAGCGGGTCGATCTCCACCGCCGTGACGTGCTCCGCCACCTCCAGCAGCGCCAGCGTCAGCGAGCCCAGCCCCGGCCCGACCTCCACCACCGCGTCCTCGGCCGTCACCCCGCCCGCCCGGACGATCCGCCGCACGGTGTTCCCGTCGATGACGAAGTTCTGCCCGCGCTGCTTGGTCGGCTTCACCCCGAAGGCGGCGGCCAGCTCGCGGATGTCCGCGGCGCCCAGCAGGTGGGTGGTGTCGGGGGCGGTGGGTTCTTCGGTGCTGCTCACCCGGCAAGGATACGGGCGATCAGTAGCCGAAGGCGCGGGCCGTGTTGGCGGCGATGGCGGTGGCGAGCTCGTCCTCGTGCAGGCCCAGGGTGTCGGCCATCGAGCGGAGGGTGACCGGGATGAGGTACGGGGCGTTGGGGCGGCCGCGGTAGGGGTGGGGGGTGAGGAAGGGCGCGTCGGTCTCGATCAGGACGCGGTCGAGGGGGGTGACGGCGAGGGCGTCGCGCAGGGGCTGGTTGGCCTTGAAGGTGACGGGGCCGGCGAAGGAGAGGTACCAGCCGTGCTCGGCGCAGACCTTGGCCATGGCGGCGTCGCCGGAGTAGCAGTGGAAGACGGTGCGCTCGGGGGCGCCCTCCTCCAGCAGGACGGAGATGACGTCCTCGTGGGCGTCGCGGTCGTGGATGACCAGCGCCTTGCCGTGCCGCTTGGCGATCTCGATGTGGCGGCGGAAGGACTCCTTCTGGATGTCCACGCCCTCGGGGCCGGTGCGGAAGTAGTCCAGGCCGGTCTCGCCGACGGCGAGCACCTGCGGGAGGGCGGCCAGCGCGTCGATCTCGGCCAGGGCGGCTTCCAGGGCGGGCGAGCCGCCGGGGGTCCGGCGCTGGCCGGACCACCCGTCGGGGTCGCCGAGGACGAGGCGGGGCGCCTCGTTGGGGTGCAGCGCGACGGCCGCGTGGACCTGCTCGAACTCCGCCGCCAGCTCGGCGGCCCAGCGGGAGCCGGGCACGTCGCAGCCGACCTGCACGACCGTGGTCACCCCGACCGCGGCGGCCTTGGCCAGGCCCTCCGCGGGGGTGCCGGACTGCATGTCCAGGTGGGTGTGCGAGTCGGCCACCGGCACCGCGAGCGGTGCCGGCAGCGGCGGCGGGGTCGAGCGGTCGTCGGCCATCAGGCTGCGGGCTTCTCTTCCAGGCGGGGGAACAGGATGTCGCCCTTGACCACGGTGGCGCCGGCGGGCAGCCGGCCCCAGTCCGCGACGGTGGCGATGGTCTGCTCGGCGAGCGCGCCGAGCGACTCCTCCGCGCCGAGCGAGTCCCAGAGCTTCTGGGCGGTGACCGGCATCAGCGGGTTGAGCAGCACGGCGGTGGCCCGGAGCGCCTCGGCGGCGGTGTAGAGGATGGTGGCGAGACGGGCCTGCCCCTCGGCGGACTCGTCCTTGGCGACCTTCCACGGCTCCTGCTCGGTGAGGTAGCCGTTGACCTGCTTGATGAACTCGAAGACGGCCGCGATGCCGCCAGCGAAGTCCAGCTCCTCGCCGATCTTCTGGTCGGCGGCCTGAGTGGCCGTCACCAGTCCGGCCGCGACGGCGGCTTCGGCCTCGCCGGCCGCCGTGGCGGCGGGGAGCTTCCCGTCGAAGTACTTGCCGACCATGGCCGCCACCCGGGAGGCCAGGTTGCCGAAGTCGTTGGCCAGCTCGGAGGTGTACCGGGCGGAGAAGTCCTCCCAGGAGAACGAGCCGTCGGTGCCGAACGGGATGGCCCGCAGGAAGTAGTAGCGGTAGGCGTCCACGCCGAAGTGCGAGGTCAGGTCCTGCGGGGAGATGCCGGTCAGGTTCGACTTGGACATCTTCTCGCCGCCGACCATCAGCCAGCCGTTGGCGACGACCCGCTTGGGCAGCGGCAGCCCGGCGGCCATCAGCATGGCCGGCCAGATCACCGCGTGGAAGCGCAGGATGTCCTTGCCGACCAGGTGCACCGAGGCGGGCCAGAGCTCGGCGAAGCGCTCCGGGTCGGAGCCGTAGCCGGCGGCGGTGATGTAGTTCTGGAGCGCGTCGACCCAGACGTAGAGGACGTGCTTCTCGTCCCAGGGCAGCGGGACGCCCCAGTTGAAGGTGGAGCGGGAGATCGACAGGTCCTTGAGGTCCTGCTCGACGAAGCGGAGCACCTCGTTGCGGGCCGAGGCGGGCTGGATGAAGTCCGGGTTGGCCGCGTAGAACTCCAGCAGCTGCGGGCCGTAGGCGGAGAGCCGGAAGAAGTAGTTCTCCTCCTCCAGCCACTCGACCGGGCGCTTGTGCACCGGGCAGAGCTTCTCGTCCTCGGTGGCACCGGGGAGCAGCTCGCCGGGGAGCTTGTACTCCTCGCAGCCCACGCAGTACGGGCCGGAGTAGCCGCCCTTGTAGATCTCGCCCTTGTCGAACAGGTCCTGGACGAACTCCTGGACCCGGTCGGTGTGGCGCTTCTGGGTGGTGCGGATGAAGTCGTCGTTGGCCACGTTCAGGTGCTGCCAGAGCGGCTTCCACTCCTGCTCGACCAGCCGGTCGCACCACTCCTGCGGGGTCACGCCGTTGGCGTCCGCCGTCCGCATGATCTTCTGGCCGTGCTCGTCGGTACCGGTCAGGTACCACACCTTCTCGCCGCGCTGGCGGTGCCAGCGGGTGAGGACGTCCCCGGCGACGGTGGTGTACGCGTGGCCCAGGTGCGGGCGATCGTTCACGTAGTAGATCGGGGTGGTGACGTAGTAGGCCGAGTTCGATGCCTCGGTGGTGCTGTGCTCTGCAGTGGCCGCCATGGCCGAAATCTTAGCGGCGCGAAGGAACCACCCTCGACTCGTTAAAGCCGGGGGTGGTTCCGGGACGGGGGACGGCTCCGGAGGGTCAGGCGGCGCGGCCGAAGAGCGAGCGCAGCCAGGTGCGGAAGGAGCGGTGCGGGAGCCTGGTCACCGTACGCTCGGGCTCGGCGTGCGAGGCGTAGCCGGGCGAGGAGTGCCAGTTGTGCTCGGCGGTGGCCACCCGGCCCTCGCGCATGATCCGCACGGTGTGGCCGCCGCAGCCGGGGCAGGTGGGCTTGAGCAGCGGGGACGGGACCCGGACGCCGTTCGCGTGGTACTCGATCAGGGTCGAGCCGTCGCGCGCGGTGTGGTGCTCGATCCGGTACCCCTGCTCCCAGCCGTAGCCGCAGCTGAGGCAGGCGAAGGAGTACGCCTCGTGGACGACCTCCACCGGGACGTGCTTGGTGAACTGCGTGCTGGCCGGGGTGGTGGTCGGGGTGCCGATCGTGTCGCTCATGGCCGTCTCCCAGCGCCCGCCGGGCGCTCGCCCGGCTCGGGTCTTTCCATCTCAGGGAATGCCCGGGGCCCGTGCTCCGCCAACCGGCTTGCCGAACCTTGGTGCCGATTTGGAGAGCCTTGTACGACAAGCGGGTGAAAGCTTCAACGAGCCTTGGCTTTACCCAGTGCTCCCTCCACGGTACGCGCCCGGGAACGTCGCTGCTCAGCCACCGTTTGTGCGCTGTTCGCGCGCCCCCCGGCGCTCGCCGGCAGCGCGGTTCAACCGGCGTGCTTGGCGGCCACCACGGCGTCGAAGACCTCGCGCTTGGGCAGCCCCAGTTCGGCCGCCACCGAGGCGATGGCCTCCTTGCGGCGCTCCCCCGCGGCCTCCTCGCGCAGGGCCACCAGCCGGGCCAGCTCGGCCGGGGTGTGCTCCTGCGGCGGGGCCGGCGGGGCGCCCGCCACCACCACGGTGATCTCGCCCTTGACGCCCTCCGCCGCCCAGGCGGCCAGCTCGGCCAGCGGGCCGCGCCTGACCTCCTCGTAGGTCTTGGTGAGCTCGCGGCAGACCGCGGCCGGGCGGTCGGCGCCGAGAGCCTCGGCCATCGCGGCCAGCGCCTCGGCGATCCGGTGCGGGGCCTCGAAGAAGACCATGGTGCGGGGCTCGGCCTTGAGCTCGGCCAGGGTGCGGGCCCGGTCGCCGTTCTTGCGGGGCAGGAAGCCCTCGAAGGTGAAGCGGTCCACCGGCAGGCCGGACAGGGCCAGGGCGGTCAGCACGGCCGAGGGGCCGGGCACCGCGGTGACCTTGATGCCGGCCGCCACCGCCGCGTCCACCAGGCGGTAGCCCGGGTCGGAGACGGAGGGCATCCCGGCGTCCGTCACCAGCAGCACCCGGGAGCCGTTCTTCAGCGCCTCCACCAGCTCGGGAGTGCGGCCGACCTCGTTCCCCTCGAAGTAGGAGACCACCCGCCCGGTGGGCTCCACCCCGAGCGCCTGGGTCAGCCGGCGCAGCCGCCGGGTGTCCTCGGCGGCGATCACGTCGGCCGAGCCGAGCTCGGTCAGCAGCCGGGGCGGCGCGTCCGCCACGTCGCCGATGGGGGTTCCTGCAAGCACCAGTACGCCAGTCACCCGCCCATCCTCCCAGACCCGGGGAGAGCGGTCAGGAATGGAGAAGCACCGGTGGCCGGGTGGCCCTTAGCGTGGAGATCACGGCAAGCAGCACGGCAAGCAGCACACGACCTCACCGAGGAGAAACACCATGAAGGCTCACGTCAGCTCGATCCTGCTCGGCGTCCGGGACATGGACCGGGCCAAGGAGTTCTACACCGAGGGCCTCGGCTGGAAGATCAAGAACGACTTCGGCATCTCGGTCTTCTTCGAGTCGGACGGCGCCTCGCCGGTCGGCTTCTACGGCCGCGAGGGCCTGGCCGACCTGGTGGGCACCTCCGCCGAGGGCAGCGGCTTCAGCGGGCTGGTGCTGACCTACGTGGTGCGCAGCGAGGCCCGGGTCGACGAGGTGATGGCCGAGGCCGCCAAGGCCGGCGCCACCGTCCTCAAGCCGGCCGGGGCGCTGCCCTGGGGCGGCTACGGCGGCACCTTCGCCGACCCGGACGGCTACGTCTGGAGCCTCGGCTACAGCGCCCAGGGCGAGGACCAGCCGTACGCCGAATAGCCCTCGCCCCGCCACCCGAACCGACACCGCGTCAGGAGTACGGACCATGAAGTTCCTCGCCACCGTCGAACCGCCCGAGCCCATGCGGGGGCTGGAGGTGCCGCCCGAGGTGGTGGCGGCGCTCGGCGGGGGCGCCCGGCCGCCGGTGGTGATCACGGTCGAGGGGCACTCCTGGCGCAGCCGGGTGGCCGTCCTGCGCGGCCGTCACCTGCTCGGGCTCAGCAACGCCAACCGGCGGGCGGCGGGCGTGGAGATCGGCGAGGAGGTCGAGGTGGAGCTGGAGCTCGACACCGAACCGCGGACGGTCGAGCTGCCGGACGACTTCGCCGCGGCGCTGGACGCCGAGCCGGCCGCCCGCGCCGCGTACGACCTGCTCACCGACAGCCGCAAGCGCCAGCACGTCCGCACGGTCGAGGGCGCCAAGAAGCCCGAGACCCGGCGGAGTCGGATCGAGAAGGCCGTCGCCACCCTGCGCGGCTGACCGAGGTCCCTTTATTTGGTGATGAATCGGGCAGCTTTGCGGCGGGCCATTGTCTTGGTGGGGGGCGCCCCTACGATGTGGCGGGTGAGCGGCGAGAAGGGTCCCGAGGGACCGGTTGGCGTAGACCACTCGGAGGCGGGCGCGGTTGCGCTGCTGGACGAGGCGGTGGCGGTACCGGGGCCCCGGGACGGCGAAGAGGGCGCGTCGGGCTGGCGCCGGGCGCTGGAACGGCTCGGACACCGGGCGGCCGAGCCCGCCCCGGTGGCCGAACGGCTGGTGCCGCCGATGCCGGACGGCCCGAAGGTGACGCCCCGTCGGGTGGCGCCCTCCCCCGTGCTGCTCTCGCTCGGGGTGCGGCTGCCGGACGCGCTCTGGTCCTGGCTCTGCCGCTGGGCCGGCTGGCTGGGCCCGGTCGCGGTGGCGGTCTTCGCCGGGGTGCTGCGGTTCTCCGGGCTGAGCGGCCCGCACTCGCTGATCTTCGACGAGACCTACTACGCCAAGGACGCGTACTCGCTCTGGCAGGTGGGCTACGAGACCAGCTGGCCGGACGACGCCAACACCAAGATCATGGCGCCGCAGCAGTCCATCCCGTTCCGCGAGGACCCGTCGTACATCGTCCACCCGCCGGTCGGGAAGTGGATGATCGGGCTGGGCGAGCAGCTGTTCGGGATGAACCCCTTCGGCTGGCGGTTCGTGGTGGCGGTGCTCGGCACCCTCTCGGTGCTGATGATCGCCCGGATCGGACGCCGGCTGTTCCGCTCCACGCTGCTGGGCTGCGTGGCCGGCCTGCTGCTCGCGGTGGACGGGCTGCACTTCGTGATGAGCCGGTCGGCGCTGCTCGACCTGGTGGTGATGTTCTGGTGCCTGGCGGCCTTCGGCTTCCTGCTGCTGGACCGGGACCGCACCCGGGGTCTGATCGCCCGTCGGCTGGAGCAGGGCGGGAAGCCCGACGCCTGGTGGTTCGTCGGGGTGCGCCCGTACCGGATCGCGGCCTGGGTCTGCATCGGGCTGACCTCGGCGACCAAGTGGAGCGGGATCTACGTCGCGGTCGCCTTCCTGCTCCTCGGCGTCTGCTGGGACTACGGCGCCCGCAAGGCGGCCGGCTCCAGGAACCCGCTGGGCTTCGCCCTGTGGGACCTCGCGTTCGCCGGCCTGGTGATGCCGCTGATCGCCGTCGTCGTCTACGTCGCCTCCTGGACCGGCTGGTTCGCGTCCGCCCGGGGCTACGGGCGGGACTGGGCGGCGCACCGGGCGGGGCTGTCGCCCGACACCGTGTTCGGCGTCGAGATGCCGTTCCAGTTCGGCATGAGCTGGGTGCCGGAGTCGCTGCGCAGCCTCTGGCACTACCACGCGACGATGTACGACTTCCACGTCGGCCTGACCAGCCCGCACACCTACCAGTCGAACCCGTGGAGCTGGCTGCTGGTCGGCCGCCCGGTCTCCTTCTTCTACGAGTCCCCGAAGATGGGCCAGTCGGGCTGCAAGGTCAGCGAGTGCGCCACCGAGGTGCTCGGCATCGGCACGCCGCTGCTCTGGTGGACCGGGATCGTGGCGGTGCTCTACTGCCTGTACCGCTGGGTGGCCCGGCGGGACTGGCGGGCGGGCGCGATCCTCTGCGGCCTGGCCGCGGGGTACCTGCCCTGGTTCGTGTACCAGGAGCGGACGATCTTCCTGTTCTACGCGGTGGTCTTCGTCCCGTTCCTGGTGCTGGCGGTGACCATGATGCTCGGCGCGCTGATCGGGCCGGCCACCGCGAGCCGGGACCGGCGGCTGATCGGCGGCACGGCCGCCGGGGTGATCGTGCTGCTGGTGATGTGGAACTTCGCCTACTTCCTGCCGATCTTCAGCGGCCGCACCATCCCGATGGACGACTGGCGCAGCCGGATGTGGTTCAACACCTGGATCTGACCGGCTCCGTACCAGCTCTGCAACAACGGGCGGGTGGATCGCCCACGCACCGTTGACCTCGGCTTATGGTGGGCTGGACCTGCCATGACCATCGGGGGAACAGCACCATGCACACGGGCGTGAAGATAGGGATCGGCGTCGTGGGCGCCGGCATGCTCGGCGTGGCCGGGCTCGGCGCGTACAACATCTACGACTCGGTCTCCGACGGCTCCGAGGACTCCGCGCCGAAGGTGCGCACCGTGGTGGCCGAGGCCCCGGCGGCCGACCTGGCCGCGACCGGCGCGAAGGCCTTCCTGGAGGCCTGGGCCAAGGGTGACTACGAGGCCGCCGGGAAGCTCACCGACAAGCCGGACACCGCCAACACCGAACTGCGCAACTTCCAGGACCGCCTGAAGCCGAGCGCGATCACCCTGACCCCCGGCGGGGCCCCGACCGCCGCGCCCTCACCGTCCGCCTCGGCCTCGGCGTCGGCCTCCGCCGCCCCCGCCGCGGGTGGCGGCACCAGCGTTCCGCTGACCTTCAAGGCCAAGGTGGAGTTCGCCGGGGTCGCCGGCGCCTGGACCTACGAGGGCCGGCTCAACCTGGTCAAGATGAGCGACGGCAAGGCGGCCGTGCAGTGGGCGTCGAGTGTGCTCAACCCGAAGCTCAAGCCCGGTGAGTTCGCCGACATCAAGCCGATCACCGCCAAGGTCACCGGCGTGGTGGACCGCAAGGGCAGGAAGCTCAACTCACCGACCCTGAACGGCCTGCTGGCCAACATCAAGCCGGCCGAGGTGAACCCGGGCGACGCCGGCACCGGCGTGGTGATCACCAAGGCGAACGGCTCCCAGGAGACGCTGTTCACCCTCACCGAGCCGAAGGCGGGCGCGGCCGCCAAGGTCACCCTGGACGCGACCCTCCAGGCCGAGGCCGAGAAGGCCGTGCAGACCGCCTCCGAGAACGGCAGGCTCCCGGCCTCACTGGTCGCGATCGAGCCCTCCACCGGCAACATCCTGGCCATCGCCAACGCCCCGGCCACCGGCCAGAACCGTGCCTTCCTGGCCGCCATCGCCCCCGGCTCGACCATGAAGGTGGTCTCGGTGGCCGCCTTCCTGGAGGCCGGAGTGAAGCCGGACGACGTGGTGGCCTGCCCGGAGACCCTCAACGTGTCCGGCCGCACCTTCAAGAACGACTTCGACGGTGACCACTCGGACTACAAGCTCTCCCAGGACTTCGCCCAGTCCTGCAACACCGCCATGATCAAGAAGGGCCAGGAGGTCCTGAAGAACGGCGACATGGAGACGCTGGCCCGGGACGCCTTCGGGATCGGCCCGACCTGGAAGACCGGTCTGCCGCTCGCCCCGGCCAGCGCCCCGGTGCCCAACGGCGCCACCGAGCGGGCCGCCCAGATGATCGGCCAGGGCAAGATCACCATGAACGCCCTGACCATGGCCTCGGTCTCCGCCACCGTCCAGAACGGCACCTTCAAGCAGCCGATCCTGGTCCCCGGCTACGAGCAGCAGACCGCCGCCAGGACCCTCTCCCCGTCCACCCTGTCCGGGCTGCGCCAGATGATGAACCTGACGGCCACCCAGGGCACCGCCGCCAACGTGATGCGCGGCATCACCGCCAACGCGGGTGCCAAGACCGGCACCGCCCAGGTGGACGGCCAGAAGGACGACAACAGCTGGTTCACCGCCTACCGCGGCAACCTCGCGGTGGCCGCCGAGGTCGGCGGCGGCGGCCACGGCGCGGCCGCGGCCGGGCCGGCGGCGGCCGCGGTCCTCAAGCTCGGCAACGGCTGACCGGGCCGACCGGGGGCTGACCCTCCGTCAGAGCGGGCTCCGCACCGGGTGTGCGGGGCCCGCCGGGCCGGCCGCGAAGGCCCGCAGCAGGTTCTCGGTGACCCGGCGGGTGAAGGCCCCGGCCCGGTGGTCCATGCCGTGGTCGGCCCTCCCGCCGCCCGGGCCGTTCGCGTCCAGCGCCTCGACCCAGCGCATGGTGCCGGTGGCGAAGACGGCGGCCCCGCCCGGGGTCGTGTAGTACGCGGAGTCGGCGTACGAGCGGCGGCCCTCGCAGACCACCGGGGAGCGGGAGACCAGCTCGATCGGCCCCGGCGTCGGCCGGTCGGCGGGGAGCACCCGGTCGTACTCGACCCCGACCAGGTGCGGGAAGGAGTCGCCCTCCTGCGCGCCGGTGCCCTCCAGCAGCCAGTGCCCGGGGTTGCTCACCACGTACGCGGCGTCCACCGGGTAGCCGTCGTAGATCACGCCGAGCAGGGCGCTCTCCGGGTCGGCGCCCGGCCCTTCCCGGAAGTCGCAGGTGGCGGGCCGGCCGGCCCGGAAGCCCGGGTCGTCCCGGTAGTCGCTCTTCCAGCAGACCACGGTGCGGTCCTCGCCCAGCGGCGAGGACTCGTACCGGACCCGGCGGTAGCAGCAGTTGGCGCCGAGGAAGGCGAGGTTGGTCCCGGCCTCGCGGGCGGCCGTGACGTGGCGGCGCTGCTCGTCGGACCAGTACTCGTCGTGGCCCGGGGAGAGCAGGGCGGTGGCCCCGCGCAGCAGCTCCGGGGAGCGGGCCAGGTCGGGCCCGGTGGTGTAGGCGAGCGGGATGCCCAGCCGCTCGGCCAGGGCGATCAGCGGGGCCTCGTAGACCAGGAACAGCCCCGCCCCGTCGTCGTAGTGGTACGGCCGGTCGAAGCTGACCTCCAGCGCCCGGGTCGCGTAGCCGCCGGTCGGCCCGTTGTAGAGGCTGTGGCCGCCCCACTCGTTGTACGCCTGCCAGGTGGCCACCGCGTTGACCACGACGCTCCGTCCGGCGGTGGAGCGGGAGCGGACGGTGAGCGGGACGTACCGGTGGCCGGTGTCGGCGTCCAGGCGGAGCAGGTAACTGCCCTCCGGCCAGCCGGTGGTGTCCACGGTGGTGCTGCGCGGCCAGGGGGCGCGGACGGTGCGGGTGCGCGGGTCGGTGGTGGCGGCCGGCTGGAGGGTGCCGGGCAGGCGCTCGGAGCGCCAGACCAGCCGGGCCCGGGCTCCGCCGTACCAGCCCGCGCGGTACGCGGAGACGGTGAAGCCGGGCGCCGTGGTGGAGACGTGCAGGCCGAAGGACTCGCCGGGGAGCACGCTGACCCGGTCGGCGTAGCCCTGGACGGCCTCGCGCGGGCCGGGGTCGGTGATCGCCCAATCGGCGTTGCCCGGGCGGGAGTTCTCGTCCTGGACGGGGGACGGGGACGGGTCGGGGGCGGTGGGTTCCGGCGCCGGGGAGCCGACGGTCTGCCCGCAGGCCGTCAGGCCGACAGCCGCGGCGGCGAGTCCGAGGAAGCGTCGGCGTCCGGTCGGGTACGACATGTCCGTATCGTGCCCGGCCGTCGCCCGCCGGCGGCCCGCACCACGCGGACCGTCCGCTCCCCCGCCGGCCCCGCTCACCCGCACGGAGGACCACCCCGGCCGAACTCCGCGAACTCGCCGCCGGGGTCGACCGCGCGGCTCCGCCGCGCCGGGCCGGCGCACCGGTCAGAGCTGAACGCCCGTCAGGATGGTGGTCAGCCGGTCCGGTCTTCGGCGCGGCACCGCGGCGAGCCGGGGCCAGACCACCAGCACCGCCGGGAGCGCCAGGTACCCGAAGCGCCCGGCCGGGGCCAGCGTGAAGGCCACCGCGAGGCCGACCGCGAGCACGTCGCAGGCGTGCACCGCCGAGGTCGGCGGGTAGGCGATCAGCCAGACCGCGACGCCGAAGGCGCCGAGGCAGAGCATCGAGAGCGAGATGGTGTGCCCGGTCGGGCCGAAGCCGGCCAGGATCTTGCCGGGCAGCGGGCTGCCGGCCGGGGTCCGGATGCCGGTCAGGCCGAGCGGGAAGCGGACCACCTGTTCCTGGATCACCTGGGGGATCGTCAGCAGGTAGGGCAGCACCACGGCCGCCCCGGCGCCCAGGGCGGTGAGGGTGGCCCGGGCCGCCGGGCGCCGCCCGTACAGCCGCCAGAGCAGCAGGGCGGCCACCGGGAGGGCGGGCCAGGCGGTCCACTTGAGGGTGCAGGCCAGGGCCAGCACCAGGCCGGCGGGGACGGCGCGTCCGCGGGCGGCCAGCGCCATGGCGAGGCAGCAGACCCCGATCAGCGGCAGGTCCACCCCGCCGACGGCCAGCGCCAGCGCGATCAGCGGCGAGGCGGTGAGGGCGGCCAACGGCAGCAGGGCGGCGCCCTCCTGGCGCGGGCGGAGCAGCCGGCGGCAGGCCAGCAGGCAGGCCAGGAAGGTGACGGCGAACCAGATCCGGGCGTCCCCGAGCAGGACGCAGACCGGGTTCCCGGTGCCGAGCAGGGCGCGCGGCAGTCCGAAGAGCGCCATCGCCGGGAGGTACGGGTCGTAGTCGGTGACCACCGCCGGGTGCGGCAGGTACGGGCTGCCGGAGTCCAGCAGCAGCCGGGCCGAGCGCTCCACCACCATCACCTCGGACTGGTGACGGCCGCTCAGCACCAGCAGCACCAGGGGCACCAGGACGGCCCCCAGCACCGCGACGGCCGCCGCCGCCCTGGCCCCGAGGCGGCCCGGCACGGTGAGGCGGAGCAGCGCGGCCAGCCCGTAGGCGGGGGCGGCGACGGAGCCCCAGAAGACCTGGTTCGGCAGGTCGGAGACCAGCGGGAACGCCGCCGCCCAGCCCGCCGCCACCAGACACCCGAGGACCTGCACCGGTCGGCGCCGGGACAGGCTGCGCCGGGCGGTCCGGGCCGTTCGCTGGCCGGGGATCCGGCCACCGGCCAGCGCGGACCGTCCCGCCTCGGGCAGGGCGCAGACCGCCTGCTCGGGTACCTCGGGGGATCGGGTGGTGGCCATGCAGGAAGGTTAGGGGGTCGGTTGTGCCCTTCCGTAGAGGAAGGGACAACGGTTTGGTGGAGCTCTGCGGGCGGTTGTGGGGGTCAGCCGGTCTTGGAGAGCTCGTCGGCCGGGCGGTTCAGCTTGGAGTGCTTGACGCTGTAGCCGAAGTAGACGACCGCGGCGAGCGCCAGGGCGACGCCGAAGAAGAGGTACGTCAGGGGGTGCAGCTTGACGATCAGGTAGACGCAGAAGCCGACGCTGAGCACCGGCACCACCGGGTAGCCCGGCACCTTGAAGCCGCGCGGCAGGTCGGGCTGGGTGCGGCGGAGGATGATCACGCCGACCGAGACCACCGAGAAGGCCACCAGGGTGCCCAGGCTGGTCAGGTCGGTGAGGATGTCCAGCGGCACGAAGGCGGCCAGGGTGGCGACGGCGGCGCCGACCACCAGGGTGTTCCAGACCGGGGTGCCGGAGCGCGGGGAGAGCTCGGCGAACTTCTTCGGCAGCATGCCGTCGCGGCCCATGGAGTAGAGGATCCGGGTCTGGCCGTAGATCACCACGAGGGTGATCGAGAAGATCGAGACGATCGCGCCGACCGCGAAGAGCATCGCGGGCCAGGTCTGCCCGGTGACGTCCTGGAGGATCTGGGCGAGCCCGGCCTCCTGGCCGTCGAACTGCTGCCAGGGCTGGGCGCCGACGGCGGTGATCGCCACGCCGATGTAGAGCAGGGTCACCACCACCAGCGAGATGATGATCGCCATCGGGAGGGTCCGGCGCGGGTCCTTGACCTCCTCGCCGGCGGTGGACACGGCGTCCAGGCCGATGAAGGAGAAGAAGATGCTGGAGGCGGCGGTGCCCACGCCCGCGACGCCGAGCGGCATGAACGGGGTCAGGTTGCCGGAGTGGAAGCCGGTCAGGCCGATCGCGATGAAGAGCACCAGGATGGTGATCTTGATCGCCACCATGGCGGCGTTCACCTTCGCCGACTCGCTCACGCCGCGGATCAGCAGGAAGACCACCATGGCCACCAGGATCACGGCCGGCAGGTTGAAGAACCCGCCGCCGCCGGGCGGGGCCGCCATCCACTCCGGGATGGTGAAGCCGAAGGCCAGGTCGAAGAACTTGTTCAGGTACTCGCCCCAGCTGACCGCGATGGCCGAGGCCGAGACGCCGTACTCCAGCAGCAGGCAGACGCCGACGCCGAAGGCCACCACCTCGCCCAGGGTGGCGTACGCGTAGGAGTAGGAGGAGCCGGAGACCGGGATCGCCGAGGCCATCTCCGCGTAGCACAGGGCGGTGAGGCCCGCGGTGACGGCGGCGATCAGGAAGGAGATCACCACGGCCGGCCCGGCCTCGGGCACCGCGCTGCTGAGCACGAAGAAGATGCCGGTCCCGACGGTCGCCCCGATGCCGATCGAGGAGAGCTGCCAGAGCCCGATCGAGCGCTTCAGGTGGATGCCCGACCTGCCGCCCTCCTCCGGTGCGCCCGGCGGCGGTGCGTCGGCGGCGCCGCTCTCGGCGATCAGTACCGAGACGGGCTTCTTGCGGAACAGGTCGGTGCCCATGGTGCTCAAGGCGGTGGTTCCTTCTAGGCGGGGGAGGGTGTCCTAGGCGGCTGCTCCGGAGCGCTGTGGGGACCGCTGTGGGGGCGGCAATCCGGACCAACCGAACAAAGATGGGACAGTACCCTGGAAGCGCACCAGTCACGCAAACGGTGCGGGACGGGGTCCGCCTTGTACGGATCGTCACATACCGTACGACAAACCGGACACATCGCACGCGGCGGCTTCGCCCGATCGGAGCTATCCGCGCCCTGACGGTGCGTCAGCCCCGGAACAGGTTGTGCCCCACGTCGGAGGGCACCACGTCCTGCACCGGCCGGCTGTCCGGCCCCGGCACCGACTCCCCCGGCACCGGTGCCGTGCCCGTCCGGTGCAGCAGCACCGCGCCGCCCTCGGACCAGATCCGCTGGTAGCCGTTGGCCTCCAGCAGGCGGATCCGGGCCGCCTGCTCGGTGTCCGCGGCGAACGGGAAGGCCCGCTTGTCGGAGCGCATCAGCACGTACTCCCGGCCGCGCGGGGTGCCGTCCACCAGCACCACGTCGGTGCGGGCGGTGAGCCGGGGCGCGACCTGGTTGTCCGCCTCCACCGACGCCCCGTCGGGGATCAGCGCGGCGCCGCGCAGCAGGGCCGCCTCGCTGGGCTTGGCCTGCCAGGCCGCCGGCACCGCCAGCTTGACCACCCCGAAGGGCAGCGCCAGCGCCAGTGAGAGCCCGGCCGCGGCCGCCCCGATCCGCCGGTACGTCCGGGCCTTCGGAGCGCCCTCGGCGCAGAGCCGGCCGAGCACCTCTACGGCGGCGGTGACCAGCACCGGCCAGAGGAAGACGTCGTAGTGCCGGGCGATCGACCAGTGGTTGGGGTTGGAGGAGAGGATCCGCTCGGCCAGCAGCGGGACCGCGCAGAGCGCGGTGGCCGAGCGCAGCGGCAGGGCCAGGGTGGTGACGAGCAGCCAGAGCAGCAGCAGCGGCTTCAGCGGGGCGTCGAAGGCGGCCCGCACCAGGAGCAGCGGATCGCCCAGGACGTTGCGCAGGGCGTCGCCGCCGTCGGTGCCGAGGGCGGCGTAGTTCCAGTAGTAGCCGGGCTCGCCGCCCATGGCCGGGATCAGCCAGCCGACCGTGACGGCGGCCGCCACCGGTCCGGCCACCAGCAGGCCGAGGCCGGTGATCAGCCCGCGCCGGTCGCCGTCGCGGCGTGCCCGCAGCGCCAGCACCAGCCCGTACGCGGCCACCACCAGGCCGAGGTCCTCCTTGGTGCAGCAGAGCAGCACCGCCGCCACCAGCACCCCGCCGTACCGGCGGGCCTGGCCGCGCTCGAACATCAGCAGGGTGAGCGGGGCGGCGAAGGCCACCTCGTGGAAGCCGCCGCGGGCGGCCACCAGCAGCGGCCAGCCCAGGACGTACACCAGCCCGGTGAGGTCCACCGCGCGCCGGGCGGTGCGCGGGTCGGCGGCGGCGAAGCTCCGGGCGGCGATCCGGCGGGCCAGCGGCACCCCGGCGGCGAACAGCAGGGCCTGACCGAGGATCAGCGAGCGCGGGTCGTCCCAGATCCAGTAGAGCGGGGCGAGCAGGGCCAGCACCGGGGAGAAGTGGTCGCCCAGCAGCGAGAAGCCGGGCGGGAACTCGTGGTGATAGGTCTTCAGGGAGGAGACCGGCAGCCCGAAGTGGGCGTAGCCGCGCACGCCCTGGTCGAAGATGCCGAGGTCGAAGCCGCCGAGCTGGACCGAGCTCCACTGCTGGAGGCCGATCGCCAGCAGCACCAGGAAGCCGCCGACCGCGGTGGCCGGCCCCCGGTACCGGGGGTCCCGCCACCACGCGGCGGCGGGCGGCGCCCCGGTCGGTCGGACGGCGGTCGGCGCGGGGCGCACGGCGGGTGAGGTCACGTCAGCTCTGCTCGGTCAGCACGGGTACGGCGGGGGCGGCCGACAGGCCGGCGGGCCGGCGCAGGCGGCGGTGCAGCCGCACCGCCGTGACGCCGAGCACGGCGAGGCCGAGCAGCGGGTAGGGCGAGGCCGGCACCTGCCACCACGGCTCGATGCCGAGGCCGCTGCGTTTGGGCACGACCCACAGGGTATGCGAGAAGAACACCAGGGCGGTGGCACCGAGCACCCAGGCCCAGCGGCGGTCCCGCCAGGGCAGCGCCCGGGCCGACTCCTGGGCGGCCTCGGCGCCGAGCAGCACCAGCAGCGGGACGCACCAGACCCAGTGGTGGCTCCAGCTGATCGGCGAGATCAGCACGCCGGTCAGCGCGACGGAGACCACCCCCCAGGCCTCGGCCCGGCGCAGCACCCGGGTGGAGCGGGCGGCCAGCACGGCCACGGCGAAGCCGAGGACCGCGACCAGCGCACCGGCGGCCAGGCCGGTGAGGCCGGGCTGGTTGGTGGAGAGCAGGCGGGCGACCATGCCGCGCACCGACTGGTTGTCCACCAGCTCGGTGACGCCCACCCGGCGGGAGTCCCAGAGGTGTTCGGTCCAGAAGCCGAGGGAGTCGCCGGGGAGCACCACGGCGCCGAGCAGCACGGTGGCGGCGAAGACCCCGCCGGAGACCAGGGCGGCCCGGATCCGGCCGGTCAGCAGCAGGTAGACCGCGAAGACGCCGGGGGTGAGCTTGATGCCCATCGCCAGGCCGATGCCGACGCCCTTGAGCCGGTGGCCGTCGGCCCGGGTGAGGTCCCACAGGACGAGGCAGGCCAGCAGCAGGTTGATCTGCCCGTACTGGAAGGTGGTGTAGACGGGCTCCAGGAAGACCCCGGCGCCGGTGGCCAGCAGCAGCGCGGCCGGGCGGTCCACCCGGCGGGGCCAGCCGACCAGCTTGAAGGAGAGGTGCACCAGCAGGGCCAGCAGGGCCACGTTGGCCAGGGTGACCAGCACCCGCAGCAGCGAGACGTCGAACCAGCCGGCCGGCACGAAGAGCATCGCCGCGAACGGCGGGTAGGTCGCCGCCAGGTCCCAGCCCGGCAGCCGCATCGCGTACAGGTCCCGCCCGTCGGCGACGGCCTCGCCCTCGGCCCGGTAGACCAGCATGTCCACCATGTTGAAGCCGTGCAGGTGGCGCACCACGGCGAAGGCCGAGAGCAGCACCACGGCCGCGCAGAGCGCGGACCCGACCGTCAGCCGTGCGCCCCGGTCAGCCACGCCGCCCCGCAGCCCTGCGGCGGATACGGCTGGTTCTGGCACATGACGGCATGGAACATCCCCCTGGGAGCGGAAAGAACCGAATCACCCTAACGGAGCCTCCGGGACCGGGCGGTGACTCCCGCCACACCGGCTGTCACAGCTCTGTCACCGGTTGATGAGAGCGTCTCAGCCACCGTTCAGCACCGCCTGCATGACGGACCGTGCGATCGGCGCGGCCAGCCCGCCGCCGGTCACGTCGGTGGCGGCGCTGTCGGCGATGACCACCGCGACGGCCACCGGGGGCACCGCGGAGGAGCCGCCCGGCCTGGCCCAGGAGATGAACCAGGCGTACGGGACGCCGGAGTTGTCCACCCCCTGCTGGGCGGTGCCGGTCTTGCCGCCGACGGTGGCGCCGGGGATCCGGGCGTTGCGGCCGGTGCCGTTCTCCACCACGTCGGTCATCAGGTGCTGCACCTGGCCGGCCACCTGCGGGGTGACCGCCTGCCGGTAGACGGCGGGCTTCATCACCTGGACCGAGGTGCCGTCGGACTTGGCCAGCCGGTCCACCAGCTGGGGGTGCATCACCGTGCCGTTGTTGGCGATCCCGGCCGCGACCATCGCCATCACCAGCGGGGTGGCGGCGGTGTCGTACTGGCCGATGGAGGAGAGCGCGACCTGCGAGGCGTTCATCTCGGTGTCGAAGTTGGACCGGGCGGCGCGCACCGGGATGTCCAGCTTGGCGTCGTTGAAGCCGAAGGACTCGGCCGTGGCGGTCATCTTCGCCAGGCCGACCTGGGTGCCGAGCCAGCCCATCACGGAGTTGCAGGAGAGCACCATGGCCCGGTCCAGCGACTGGCCCGGCGAGTCGCAGGCGGTGGTGTCGTTGACCAGCTCGGTGGTGGTGCCCGGCATCACGAAGGGGTACGGGGCGCCGGTCGGGGCGTTGATGTCGGTGACCACGCCGTTGGCCAGCGCGGCCGCCGAGGTGACCACCTTGAAGGTCGAGCCGGGCGGGTAGATCTGACGGAGCGCCCGGTTGAGCATCGGCTGGTTCTTGTCGGCCTGCAGCCTGTTCCAGGCGTCCTGGTCGGCGCCGGAGGAGCCGGCGAAGCTGCCCGGGTCGTAGGAGGGGGTGGAGGCCAGCGCCAGGATCCGCCCGGTGGCCGGCTCGATCGCGGCGACCGCCCCGGTCTGCCCGCCGAGGCCCTTGAGCGCCGCCTGCTGGGCCGCCTTGCTGATGGTGGTGTAGACGTCGCCGCCCGGGTTCTGCTTGCGGGCGATCTCGTCCCAGAGCGCCCAGCTCGCCAGCCGGGGGTCGGTGCCGGAGAGCAGGTCGTCGTCCACGCCCTCGATCTGGGTGTTGCCGTAGGTCTGCGAGGAGTAACCGGTGACGGCCGCGTACGCCTGGCCGTCGGTGTAGGTGCGCTTGTACGCGTACCGGCCGCCGGTCTCCGCCGAGCCGGTGACCGGGTCGGCTCCGACCAGGATGTTGCCGCGCGGCTGGGCGTAGCGCTGGATGGTCTCGCGCTGGTTGGCCGGGTTGTCGTCCAGCTCCTGGGCCTCGAAGACCTGGACGTGGCTGGCCTGGCCGATCAGCGCCAGGATCAGCAGCAGGCAGAAGGTGCCGGCCCGGCGGCCGGTGGTGGAGATGCCCGGCAGGCCCTGCGGGCCGCCGGTGGAGGTGGCGCCCTGACGGCGTCTCAGTCTCACTCCTGGGCCTCCGAGGCCTCCGGGGCGGGGCGGCGGGCCTGGTCGCTCATCCGGACCAGCAGCGCCACGATGATCCAGTTGGTCACCACCGAGGAGCCGCCCTGGGCGATGAAGGGCAGTGTCATGCCGGTCAGCGGGATCAGTCCGAGCACCCCGCCGGCCACCACGAACAGCTGCAGCCCGACGATCGCGGCCAGGCCGATCGCCAGCAGCCGGCCGAACGGGTCGCGCAGGGCGATGCCGGTGCGGAAGCCCCGCGAGATCAACAGCGCGTACAGCAGGAAGACCGCGACCAGCCCGGCCAGGCCCAGCTCCTCGCCGATGGTGGCCAGGATGAAGTCGGACTTGGCGGCGAAGCCGATCAGGATCGAGTGGCCCTCGCCGAGGCCGGTGCCGAGCACCCCGCCCCAGGCGAAGGCGAACAGCGACTGGGCGATCTGGTTGGCCCCCTCCCCCGCCGCGATCGACCCCAGCGGGTCCAGCCAGGCCGTCACCCGGCTGTGCACGTGCGGGGAGAGCCAGCCCACCGCCACCGCGCCGACCGCCGCCAGGAACAGGCCGATGGCGATCCAGCCGCTGCGGGCGGTGGCCACGTACAGCATCACCACGAAGAGGCCGAAGAAGAGGAGGGAGGTGCCGAGGTCGGTCTCCAGCACCAGCACCCCGACGAAGGCGGCCCAGATCAGCAGCACCGGGCCGAGGTCCCGGCCGCGCGGGAACTGGAACTTCCACAGCTTCTTGCCGGTCAGTGCCAGCGCGTCCCGGTGCACCGCCAGGTAGGCGGCGAAGAAGATCGCCAGCAGGATCTTGGCGAACTCCCCGGGCTGGAAGGAGAGCGGGCCGATGGTGATCCAGATCCGCGAGCCGTACACCGGCGGGAAGAAGATCGGCAGGATCAGCAGCACCAGCGCCACCAGGGCGCCCACGTACGCGTAGCGCCGCAGCAGCCGGTGGTCGCGCAGCAGCACCACCACGGCGATGAACAGCGCCACCCCGAGGGTGGACCAGAGCAGCTGGGTCGGGGCCGCCTCGCTCTTCGGAGTCGCCCGGTCCAGACGGTAGATGACGACCAGTCCGATCCCGTTCAACAGGATCGCGATCGGCAGCAGCAGCGGGTCCGCGTACGGGGCCTTCCACCGGATCACGCCGTGCGCCAGCAGCGCCAGCACGCCGAGCGCCGCCCCGTAGCCGGCCGCGCCGGAGGGCACCGAGCCGTCGATGTTGACGCCCACCTCGACGTAGCCGAAGACGGCGATCAGCACGGCGCCCAGGACCAGGGCGAGTTCGGTGTTGCGGCGGGTGGCCGGCCGCGGGGGCGGCGCGCCGGCGGCGGGCGGGGCCACGGACCTCCTGTCGAGTGGACGGGGCTTGCCGGGTGAGGGTGCGTCAGGCGGAGGCCGCCGGGGCGGCGGCGCGCGAGGCCTCGACGGTGGCGCGCAGCTCGGCCTCGGCCTCGGCGCTCAGCGAGGTCTGGATGATCTGCCCGCCGTACCGGGCCAGCGCCGGCACCACCTTGTCGGCGGTGGCCTTGCGGACCAGCAGGAAGACGGCGGCGCTGCCGGGCTGGAGGTGCTCGCCGACCTGCCGCATGAAGTTGTCGTCCACGCCCACGTCGGTGGAGGCCCCGACCGCCGCGCCGGTGGCGCCGCCGACGGCCGCCCCCAGGAACGGCATGAAGAAGAGCAGCCCGATCACGCCGCCCCAGAGCGCGCCCGAGGCGGCGCCCGCGCCGGTGGTGGAGACGGCCTGGTGCAGCTTGATCTTCCCGTCCTCGCGCCGCTCGACGACGACGGCGTCCTCCAGCTCGATCAGCTTCTGCTTCTGCAGACCGACCGCCTCGGCTCGGACCTTCTCGGCGGTGGCGAGGTCGGGGTAGGCGATCGCGAACAGGTTGCTCACGGGGAGGTCCTTCCAACTCGACGGGCTTCTCCGGGCACCCTAACCGGGATTAGACATATTTATTGCTCTTGGTGCTGGTGTGTCCGGATTTCGCCGCGCCGGAGCAGCCGGAGCACGCACACCCGCCGGGCCGACGCCTCCGGCGGGGCACAGGCTGCCTCCGGCGGGGCACAGGCTGCGGGCTGCGGCGGCACGGCCGGAACACCCCGCACCCGACCCCGGCACCCGGCGGGCCGACGCCTCCGGCGGGGCACGGACTGCGGACTGCGGCAGCACGGCCGGAACACCCCGCACCCCCGGCGGGCCGGCGCCTTCGGCGGGGTGTGGGCGGCGGGTCAGTGGTGCGCGAGGGTGGCCGGGTAGTCGGGGAGGTCCATGGTGGCGACCTTCTGACCCTCCGCCAGCATCCAGGCCATGACCCGGGGGCGGTTGAGCAGGGCGTCGCGCAGGAGGCAGCCGAACCGGCCCGGGGCGAGGAACGCGCCGCAGCGGTCGCCGCCCTTCTGGCAGCGCTCGGCGTACGGGCGCAGCAGCCGCTCGTAGGCGGCGAAGGCCGCGCCGTGGTCACCGCCGTGGCGGGCCAGTTCGCCGGCCAGGACGTAGGCACCGACCACCGCGGTGCCGGTGCCCATGCCGCCGATGGTCGCGCCGCAGGCCGCGTCGCCGAGCAGGACCGTCCGCCCGGAGGCCCAGCGCGGGACGTCGGCCCGGCTGATCCAGTCGAGGTAGAGGTCGTCGGCGCCGCGCAGCGAGGCGAGCAGGGCGGGCGCCTCCCAGCCGAGCCCGGCCAGCCGCTCCGCGATCAGGGCCTTCTGCTGCCCGGGGTCGTGCCGGTCGTACTCGAGCCGCGGGGCGGCGAAGACCACGAAGGCGTCGGCCTCCGCCGGGTCGGAGTGGCCGCCGCCGAGCTGGGCGAGCAGACCGGGGGCGTTGAGGCCGACGGTCTCCCGGCCGAGGCCGAGGTGGTTGGGCAGCTTCCAGGTGGCGGCGTAGTACCCGAGGTGGGTGACGTACCGCTCCTCCGGCCCGAAGGCGAGCCGCCGGACGGTGGAGTGCAGCCCGTCGGCGCCCACCACCAGGTCGAAGGTGCGCGGCGCGGCGGTCCGGAAGGTCACCCGTACGCCCTCGCCCGTCTCGACCAGGCTCGTCACCGACTCCCCGAAGAGGTACTCGGTGTGCGGGAGGCCGGCCTCGTACAGCACCCGGACCAGGTCTCCCCGGTGCACCTCCACCTCGCCGCCGGTGAACTCGGCGGGCAGCGCCAGCCGCTGACGGCCCCTCCGGTCGACGTAGCGGCCGGCCCGCCCGCCGGTGTCCAGCGCGCGCAGCCGTTCCAGCACGCCGGTGCGCTCCAGCACGGTCAGGTGCGCCTCGCCCCGGAAGTCGACCGCCTGGCCGCCCTCCCGCAGCGCCGGGGCGTTCTCGACCACCGTGACCCGGTACCCGTACCGGCCGAGCCAGTGCGCCAGCGCCGTACCCGCGATTCCCGCCCCCGAGACCAACACGCTCCCGCCCATGGCGGACCCCCTCCGTGAAACTGTGTCCGACGGACACTGTCGATACCGTGTACGGTAGACGCAGTTTCGGTGCGAGGGCAAGGGGAGTCTGGGATGAGCGGGGAACTCGACCCGGCCGCACGGCTGTTGTGGGGCCCGCCGCCCACCCCGACCCGAGGTCCGAAGGCGGCGCTGACGCTGGAGCTGATCGCCCGCGCGGGCATCGTGATCGCCGACGCCGAGGGGCTGGGCGCCGTCTCCATGCAGCGCGTCGCCGGCGCGCTCGGCTACACCAAGATGGCGCTCTACCGGTACGTGCCGGGCAAGGCCGAGCTGGTCGCACTGATGGCCGAGCAGGCGATCGGCGAGCCCCCCGAGGGCGCCTCCCCCGGCTGGCGGGCGGCGCTCACCGCCTGGACGCACGGACTGGCCGAGGTCTTCGCCGCACACCCCTGGCTGCTGGAGGCCACCCTCGGCCCCCGGGTGCTCGGACCGGCCGAACTCGGCTGGATGGAGCGGGCGGTGGCCGCACTGGAGGGGACGGCGCTGACCGGGGCCGAGCGGATGGACACCGTGGCGGTGCTGTCCGGGCACGTCCGCTCGCTGGCGCAGCAGGCCAGGGCGGCCGACGGCGGGTCCCCCGAGGCCCGGCTGGCCGCCGCCGTCGGCTCGCTGGTCGAGGCGCACCGGGAGCGGTTCCCGGCCGCCGCCGCGGCGATGGCCTCGGTGCGGCCGGAACAGCGGGACGCGGCGCTGGACTTCGGACTGGAGCGCTTCCTGGACGGGCTCGCGGTGCTGATCGACGGCCGCTGACACCCGCCGGCCACCCGCCGGACGGCCGCCGGCGCGGGGCCGTGCCGGGTGGCCTGAACCCCACGGGGCCCTTTGGAGCGGCGAACTGATGATCCATAGGATGCGGCGGTGACCACCAGACGACGACGATCGCCGGCCCGCCCGCTCGGGCTGCTGGCCGCCCTGGCGATATCCGCCGGGGCCCTGATGCACGGATTCCCGGCCCAGGCCGACGAGTTGGGGGTCGAGCCGCCCAGGGTCGACCTGGTGCTCGACGTGAGCGGCTCGATGCGCGCCACCGACATCCAGGGCAAGAGCCGGATGGAGGTGGCCCAGAAGTCGATCAACGAGGTGATCGACGCGCTGCCCGAGGAGACCCACTTCGGCATCCGCACCCTCGGTGCCACCTACCCGGGCAACGACAAGAACGAGGGCTGCAAGGACACCAAGCAGCTCTTCCCGGTCGGCAAGACCGACAAGACCCAGGCCAAGACCGCCGTCGCCACCCTGCGGCCGACCGGCTGGACCCCGATCGGCCTGGCCCTGCGCGGCGCCGCCCAGGACGTCGGCACCGGCAGCACCACCCGCCGGATCGTGCTGATCACCGACGGCGAGGACTCCTGCGCCCCGCCGGACCCGTGCGAGGTGGCCCGCGAGCTGGCCGCCGCCGGCACCCACCTGGTGGTCGACACGCTGGGCCTGGCCCACGACGAGAAGACCCGCCAGCAGCTGCTCTGCATCGCCAACGCGACCGGCGGCACCTTCACCGACGTGCAGACCCAGCAGCAGCTGACCGACAAGGTCAAGCAGCTGGTCAAGCGCGCGGGCACCACCAACCGCACCGCCCCGGCCAAGGCCACCGGCACCGAGCAGTGCGACACCGCACCGGTGCTGGCCCCCGGCGTCTACAGCGACCGGGAGAAGTTCTCCGAGCACCGGGTCTACCGCGTCGCGGTCCGCCCGGGCCAGGAGCTCCGCGCCTCCGTCTCGCTCTCGCTCGACCGGGCACTGGCCCGGGACTACGGCGTGCTGCTCAAGGCCACCGACACCGGCGGCCAGGAGCTGGTCCGCGGCACCGACGCGGGCAGCGGCCGCACCGACGTGGCCTCCACCGGCGTGCGCTGGTCCTCCGGCAAGAAGGCCACCGCCACCGCCACCCCGACGGGCGCTCAGCAGGCCGACACCGTCTGCCTGGTGGTCAGCAACTCCTTCGCCCCGGCCCCCGGCGTCGCCGCCGAGCCCGGCCTGCCGCTGGAGCTGACCGTCGACCTGGCCGCCGCCTCCCCCGCCCCCGACGGCTGGTCCGCCGGACTCGGGCGCGGCTGGGTGCTGCTGCTGGTGCTCACCCTGGCCGGCCTGCTGGCCGGCCTGGTCTTCGGCTGGCTGGCACGCTGGCGGATCGCGGTCTGGCGGGAGAACTGACGATGCGTACGACCCTCCTCAAGCGCTGCTCGGCCGTCCTGCTGGCGGCCCCGCTGCTGCTCGCCGCCTCCCCCTCCCCGTCGCCCTCCGGTTCCGTGAAGCCGGTGACCGACGCGGGCACCTCCTTCCTGACCGCCACCACGCTGGCGGCCGGCCAGGGCGCGGACGTCGCGGCCTCCACCGGCGACTACCTGTACTGGGCCTTCGCCGCCGCCGAGGGGCGGACGGTCACGGTGGACGTCACCGTCACCCTGCCGCCCGCCGCCGAGCGGCACGGCCCGCAGGGCTGGTCGGTGGAGTTCTTCGACGGCCTGCGCCGCCGCCAGTCCTGCACCTCCGGGCCGCAGGACGCCACCGCCCAGCAGGCCGACGCGGCCGTGACGCTGCGCTGCACGCTGCGGCAGATCCGCTCCTGGGCCGAGCCGTGGTCCGGCGACCCGCTCCCCGGCACCTACTACGTCCGGCTGACGGCCGGTCAGGTGCCGCAGCAGGACCTCGGCCTGGCCGCCCAGGTGACGCTGAAGCTCACCGAGCGCGGCGGGGCGGGCGACGCCCAGCCCGAGGGCGGGGAACTGAAGGCACCGCTGGTCCCCCCGGTGAACTCCGGGACCACCGGCACGGCGCCCACCGCCGCACCGTCCGCCTCCGCCTCGGAGCGCGCGGTCGCCCCCGGCGAGGACGACGAGGCCTGGTACTCCGCCGCCGTCACCGGCGCCAACACCCGCTGGTACTGGACGGTGGCCGGCGGCATCCTCGCCGCCCTCGCCGGCGTCGCCGGCTACCGCCTCACCCGCCACCCCCGCGGCCGACGCCCCGCCGGCCCGCCGCCGCAGACCCCGAGCGGCTACTGACCCTGGGGTCGCTGCCCTCCCTCCGGACGAACGGCAGGGCAGCGACCCCCAGGGGCGCGAGGAACTGGGCGAACCGGAAGAAACAGACCCGTGTGCCGGGTACGGACAGCCACCTGCAAGTGAGCCTCCGTACCCGGCACACGGTTTTCGTCCTTCCGCAGCGCGCAGTTCCCCGCGCCCCTGGCCGCCTCCGGCGGCCCGAAGGCGCCGGAGGCGGCCGAAAGCGGCAGGGGAAACGGCATGCGGCTACTGACCCACGGGCCCGGTCGCCGCCCTCCGGACGAACGGCAGGGCAGCGACCCCAGGGGCGCGAGGAACTGCGCGCATCGGAAGACAACGACCCGTGTGCCGGGTACGGGCGCTCACTTGCAAGTGAGCCTCCGTACCCGGCACACGGGTCTCGTCCTCCCGCAGCGCGCAGTTCCCCGCGCCCCTGACCGCCCTCCGGGCGGCCGCGCGGCGCGGCTGCTAAGCAGCCGTCAGGACCAGGCGGACGCCGAAGCGGTGGTAGCCGGCGCGGTCGAAGGCGGCGGCCATGGGGAGGTTGTCGGCGTCGGTGTCGGCGCCGATCCGCTCGGCGTCCCGGGCGGCGTGGAAGCGGGTGATCTCGCCGAGCAGCTCGTCCACGTAGCCGCGCCCCCGCGCGGCGGGGAGCACGCCGAGGAAGCCCACCACCGGGCCGCCCTGGTTGGCGGAGGGCAGCGCGAAGCCGACCGGCTCGCCCTCCGGCGTGTGCGCCGTCAGCCACCAGGGGCGTTCGCCCGGCATCTGCAGGTAGGCATCCAGGGTCTCCCTGGCCTGCCCCTCCGCGCCGAGCCGGGCGAGGCCGCGCCGGGTGTCGTCGTCGATCGAACCCTCGGCGGTGCGCCGGAACAGCTCGACGAAGACCTCGTCGTCGGGCTCGGCGGTGAAGACCAGCCGCCCGCTCGGGGCCGGCACCGGCGCCCCGGGCCTCCACTCGTACCGGTGGCGCTCCAGGCGCCCGCCCAGACCGCTGCGCCCGGCGGCCGCGAGCCGCCAGTCGAGGGCGGCCGAGACGGCGGGCTCGTCCCGCCAGTCCGGGGCGAGGAAGAGGTGCCACTCGGGCAGGTCCCATCCGGCGGCGCGGAAGGAGTCGTGGGCGGCGGTCAGCAGCCCGGCGGCCAGGGCGGTCCGGTCCTCGACGCCGGGGGCCGTCCAGACGCAGTCCAGGGCGAGCGGGCGGTCGCCCTCGGGGAAGGTCCACCAGACCGCCCGGGCCAGCAGGCGGCCCTCGCCGTCCTCGGCGATCCTGGTGTGCTCGGGGCGGTAGGCGCCGCTCTCCAGCATGGAGCGGTAGCGCTCGGGGTCGGCCCAGGAGACGGGCTCGTCCACGGTGCAGGACAGCACCCGGTCGAGGTCGGCCGGGGTGGTGCTGCGGAAGGTGGTGCGGGAAGGGCGGGACGTCGTACGGAAGGACACGCTGCCTCCGGGCAGTCGGTGGCGCTTCCGGAGCGGCTAGCGAGCCGTACGGGAAGGAAGCGCCGGGGGGATGTGGGTGTGCATCGCCACGCCTCCTTCCTCCGCCCGTGGCGGACCTGGCGCCGGGTGCGCCATCGCGGTGGACACTACCCGGCGCCGGTCCGACGGGCCATCGGTTATTCGGCGGCCTCGTCCCCGTGGCCCGCGTGCAGGCCGCCACCGCCGCCCTGACCGCCGGAGGTGTTCTCCGGTGCGACCGGGGCGGTCAGCGAGGAGAGGTCCCAGGCGTAGGTGCCGACGGCGTTGGCGATCACGTCGATGTTGCGGTCGAAGGCCTTGAGGTCCAGGTTGGACAGGTTGTCGCAGGCCTGGTGGTAGCACTTGTCGAAGGCGGTGCCGGCGGTGCCGCCGTACGTGGCCGCCTGCGCGGCGCTCTTGATCCCCTCGGCGCCGGTGAAGGTGCCGCCCGCGGGGATGCCCGCCTCGATGAACGGGCCGTAGTCGGAGCGGCCGGTGAAGTCGGTGCCCTCGTGCGGCAGCTGACGCCGGTCCAGGTAGCCGTTGATCAGCCGCTCGATCTGGGCCGAACCGGCCGGGCCGGGGCCCGAGCCGACGTGGTCGGAGTCGTCGCCGTCGTAGACGAACTGGGCCGCGTTGGGCGAGGCGATCATGTCGAAGTTCAGGTACAGCTTGATCTTCGCCTTCTCCGCGTCGGAGAGCGAGGCCACGTACGCCTCGGAGCCGATCAGCCCGAACTCCTCCGCCGACCACCAGGCGAACCGCACCTTGTTCTTCACCTGACGGTCCGACAGGCTGCGGGCCACCTCCAGGATGCCCGCCGAGCCGGAGCCGTTGTCGTTGATGCCGGGGCCCTCCGTCACCGAGTCCAGGTGGGCGCCGACCATCACGGTGCTCGCCGGGTCGCCGCCCCTGGTCTCGGCGATCACGTTCCAGGTCTTCCGCTTCTCGATCAGGGTCTTGATGTCCAGGTTGACGGTCACCGGCCCGGCCGCCGCCTTGGCCGCCAGCGCCTCGCCCGCCGCCTGGGTGATGCCGCCGACCGGCACCTTGCCGGCCGCCGGGTCGCCCAGGGTGCCGCCCAGCTCGCCCGCGGTGTTGTTGTAGACCACCGCGCCGACCGCCCCGGCCGCCGCCGCGGTGGCCTGCTTGACCGCGAAGGTGCAGCCGCCGCGCTTGATCAGCGCGATCTTCCCGGTGAACTCGCCGGCCGGGTAGTCCGAGGCCTCGCAGCCGGTGGTGGCGTCCACCGCCACCACCGCCAGCGGGGCCGTCAGCCCGCCGTCCGGGCCGCTGACCGAGTAGGTCATCGCCCGCATCGGCACGTCCTCGGCCACCGGGCCGACCACCCGCAGCGTCTGGGTGAGGGCCTGGTTGAAGGTGTACTCGAACTCGTGCCGGGAGACCTTCAGCCCGGCCTCCGCCGCCTTCCGGGCCACGTACTCGGCCGAGGCCGCGTGCCCGGCCGAACCGGCCACCCGGGTGCCGCCGTTGCGGTCGGCGATCCGCTGGAACTGCTCCAGGGTGCGGAAGGCGTCCTTGCCGCTGCTCTGCTCGACCAGCTTGGCGGCCAGTTGGGCGGCCTTCTTCGCCGGGTCCGGGCCGTGGCCGTGGGCGGCGGCTCCGGTGGCCCCGACCAGCAGGACGGGAGTGGTCAGGGCGGCCACCGCGAGGGCGGCAACGGCTGCGCGACGGGTCCGAACGTTCACGGGCGAATCCTCCGACGGGTCGTCAGTAGCACCTAGGAACAGCGGTGCTGGTGACCGTAGCGATCCGGCTCCCCGGTGAACACCGAACGCACAGAAGCGGTTGCCGACCCTCCGGTCTCCTCTCCCCGCCCCCGTACGTCTCCGCCCGCCTCAGGAGGCCACCGCCACCGTCCGTCCCACGCTCTCCCCGCTGCCCACCAGGTCGAGCATGCAGTGCGCCACGTCGGCGCGCGACACGGAGGTGCCGCCGCGCACGTTCCGGTCCAGGGCGGTCCGGTAACGGCCCGTCAGCGGACGGTCCGTCAGCCGGGGCGGGCGGACCACCGTCCAGTCCAGCCCGCTGGCCCGCACCACGTCCTCCATCCGGGCCAGGTCCGCGTACCGCTCCCGCAGCGCGGCCTTCACCAGCGGCGCCAGCAGGCGGCGGGTGACCAGGTCGTCCCCCGGGTCGTGCCGCGGCGGGTGCGGCCGCTCCGGCGACGGCACCGTGCCGATCGGCCCCGCGCTCACCACCAGCAGCCGGCGCACCCCCTCGCCCCGCATCGCCCCGGCGATCGCCCGGGTGCCCCGCTCCGCCACCCCGATGTCCCCCTTGCCCCGGGCCCCGAGCGCCGACAGCACCGCGTCCGCCCCGGCCACCGCCTCCAGCAGCTCCGCCCCGGGCACCGCCAGGTCCACCCCCACCACCCGGGCCCCGCTGCCGGCCAGCCCCTCCGGACGGCGCACCGCCGCCGTCACCTCGTGCCCCGCCGCGACGGCCTGTTCCAACACCAGCCGTCCGATGCCGCCGGTGGCGGCGAAAACCGTGATCCTCATGCTGCCCGCTCCCTCGGTCGATGCCGTGTCCCTCACAGCACCGACGTACCGGGAGCGGGAAGTGTGACCGGCTCTAGCGCTTCGCGTAGTCGGAGTAGCCCTGCCAGTCCAGGAACACGCAGGGCTCGTCGCCCAGCACCCAGGCGTCGTGCCCCGGCTCGATCACCGCGACGTCCCCCGGGCCGAGGTCCTGCTCCGTGCCGTCGTCCATCCGGATGTGCATCCGGCCCGAGACGCAGTACCCCACGTGCGAGGCCATGCAGCTGTCCGTCCCGGCGATCGGCCTCACGTGCTCCGACCACCGCCACCCCGGCTCGAAGGTCCCCTGCCCCACCTGGGCCCCGTCCAGGTCCACCAGGTCCAGCCGCCCCTTGTCCGCCTCGAACGGACGGGTCTCGTCGGCCTCGTCGAATCTCTTCCTGATCAGAGCAGCCATCACGGCCTCCCTCGATCGGCCGCCCACCGGGCCTGACCGCCGCCGGGCGGACTCCTGCCTCCACCGTACGCCGGGACCACCGGGACGCACGCCTGACACCGGATCAGCCACCGTGCGCGGCCGGGCGCGTCGGTATAGTGACCGGCCGACGACGGACCAGGGGGAGGACGGTCGCATGGCCATCGGACGACGGATCTTTCTCGGCGGATTCACCGCCGGAGCGGTGACGGTGGCGGTGGGCGGGGCCGGCGAGGCCTCGGCGGACGCCGCCACCACCGCCTTCGAGGGCGAGGTCACGGCGCGGAGCTTCAGCACCGCGACGGACACCCGCTCGGCGTTCTTCAGGACCACCTCGACCGACCAGCACGCCGTGACGGTCTATCAGGCCGGCACCTCCGGCAGCGCCGTGGCGCTGAACGTGGTCTCCGACAACCCGGGCACCTCGGCGATGTACCTCAGCGGCACCGAGACCGGACGCGGCACCCTCAAGATCACCCACCGCGGCTACGCCGACGGATCGGACCTGAACGCCGCCGCGATCTCCATCGACCTGCAGACCTCCGGCACCGCGGCCCAGGGCATCTACCTCACCTCCACCACCGGCTCCACCACCGGCAACCTGATCGCGCTGCGCAACAGCACGCTCGCCGACGGCACCAAGCTGGAGGACCTGGTGGTCAAGGGCTCCGGCCTGACCGGCATCGGCACCGTGCGCGGGGACAGGCCGCGCGCCCAGCTGCACGTCGTCCAGCGGCCCGCCGCCCCGGCCGCCCTGCTGGTGGAGGGCGTGCTCCGGGTCGGCGACAGCGCGGCCGCCCCGACCTCCGTGGACGGCACCGCGCGCGGCGGAGCGCTGTACGCCCAGGGCGGCGCCCTGATGTGGCGCGGCTCCAACGGCACGGTCACCCAGATCGCCCCGGCCTGACGGCCGGCCGGACACCAGGAGGACACGGTGCAGCTGACCCCCGAGGAACTCGTCGCGGAGTTCACCGACGCGGTGCTGGAGCTCTACTTCGCCCGCAAGCGGATCGGCGCGCTGGAGGCGGAGAACGCCGCCCTGCGCGCCGCCCTGGCCCAGGCCCCGGCACCGGCACCGGCACCGGTGGAGGCCGAACCGGGCCTCCCCGCCTGACGGGGCGCCAGTCCGGGCCGGTGGCCGCTCCCCGGGGTGCCGCCGGCTCCGCCGCGTCCCGGGAAAGCAGAAGTCCCGCCCGGTCCGAGGACCGAGCGGGACTTCTTGTTGGTGGAGCTGAGGGGATTCGAACCCCTGACCCCCTCGATGCGAACGAGGTGCGCTACCGGACTGCGCCACAGCCCCAACGAGAAGAAACTCTAGCACCTTCCGGAGGGGGCTCGTGACCACCCCTCACCTGGCTACTCGTTCGCCGCCCGGGGGCGGGACGGGTAGTCCGCCTCGGCCGCCGCCTCGGCCCGTGCCTCGGCCCGTGCGTCGGCGCGCGCCCGGTCCGGGTCGGCGTACTGGTCGAAGAGCGGGGTGTTGGCGGCGCGGCCCGAGTCCCAGGCGGTGGCGCGGGCGTCCAGGCCCGGAGTGGTGCGCGGGGCGACCGGGGCCGTGACGTAGGTGGGGAGCGGGACGGGCACGGGCTCCCAGGAGTCGGGGCCGGCCGGGGCTCGGTCGCGCATGCCGTCCACCCACTCCTCGTGGTCGGTGGCCTCGACCAGGGCGGAGTCGGTGGTGGCCAGCCGCAGGTGCGGACGGGCCGAGGCGGGGGCGGCCGCCCCCCGGGCCGGGGACGGGGCCTGACGGGGCGTCGGGGCCGCCTCGGCGGGGGCCGGGCCCGGGGCGGGGACGGCCGGGGCGGCGGCCGCCCGGGTCCGCTCGCGCTCGCGCAGCCGCTCGGCGGCGCGGGCCGCCCGGGTGCGGTCCAGCTTCACCTCGTACCGCTGACGCTCCAGCCGGCGCAGGTGGCCGATGTAGAGGGTCAGCAGCAGGGCGGGCAGGGCGGGGATCCAGAGGAAGGCCACGCCGAGCACGGCGGCGGCGACCGCTCCGGCCGCGAAGGCCAGGAAGAGGGTGGTGACCATCCGGCGGCGGCGCGCCAGCAGTCGCGCACGGCCCTCGGTCGAGCCGTGCGCGGTCTCGCGCGCGGGGGTGGTCGTGGTGACGGGGGCGCTCGGCGCCGCTTCGGGCGCGGGGTCGCCGATCGGGGCCCGGTCGGCCTGCCGCTCGGGCGGCTCGCCGACCGCGAACGCCTCGGCGGGCACGCCCGCGAGATCGCCGGCGGGATCGCCGGGCTCGCCGGGGACGGGTCCGTCGCCGGCGCTGGTCTCCTCGCCGAGTGCCTTCGATGCCCGCCGCTCCATGGCCGACCGTCCGGCCAGCAGGCGGATCGCGGTACTGAAGCGTTCCGTCGGACGGGCCTCGTTGAGCTCGTCCTGCCTGCGGAGCCACATCGGCACCAGATAGGCGGCCCAGGCTCCTACGATGACCGCGTAGATAAGGCCGCTACTGCTCACGTTTCACACGGTACGGGCGCGGGGGAAGGCCCGGCAGCAATTTGGCGCGGCGTGTCGTGTGATCAAGCTGATTCTCCGACTATTTTGCCGGTATTTGTGACCACTCGCCCCGGCCGCGATGCCATATCGATATCTATTTCGAACACTTATTCAATTACCGGGTGTGCCTTGGCCCCTGACCCACCGCCAGCGGTTCAGCATGCCCTCCGGGACCTCTTCCGCGGTGAGTGCGTACACCAGGTGGTCGCGCCAGTCGCCGTCGATGTGGAGGTAGCGCGGACGCATTCCCTCCTCGCGGAAGCCGAGCTTCTCGGCCACCCGCCGGCTGGGCCGGTTCTCCGGCCGGATGCAGACCTCGATCCGGTGCAGTCCGAGCCCGGTGAAGCAGTGGTCGACGGCCAGCGCCACGGCGGTCGGCATGATGCCGCGCCCGGCCACCGACTCGTCCACCCAGTAGCCGACGTTGGCCGAGCACATCGAGCCCCAGGTGATCCCGCCCACCGTCAGCTGGCCGACCAGGCGGCCCCGGTGGAGCACCACGAAGGGCAGCATCCGCCCGGCGGCGGCCTCGTGCCGCAGATAGCGGGCCATCTGACGGAAGGTCGGCCGGGCGGCGGCCGGGCGGGCGGCGCCGGCGGGCGGCACCGTCGCCTCCCAGCGGCGCAGCCAGTCCCGGTTGCGCTGGCTGAGCTCCTGCCAGGCCCGCTGGTCGCGGACCCGGATCGGGCGCAACGCGACGTCGCCCTCCAGGAGTTCGACCTGCCAGGAGGCGTTCAGGAGGTGCTCCCCTCGTCGACGGAGGCCGGGTCGGCGGAGGCGGAGGCGGGGTCCGCGACGGCCGGGCGGGGATGGTCCCCGCCACCGAGCTGGTCCACCGCGTGCGGGAGCAGCGGCGTCAGCACGGCGATGCCGTCCTTGACGCCTCCGGTGGAGCCCGGCAGGTTGACGATCAGGGTACGTCCGGCCAGCCCGGCCAGCCCCCGGGACAGCGCCGAGGTGGGCACCTTCTCCCGCCCGTACGCCCGGACGGCCTCGGCGATGCCCGGGATCTGACGGTCGATCACCCGGGCGGTCATCTCCGGGGTCAGGTCCATCGGCGAGATGCCGGTGCCGCCGGTGGTCACCACCACGTCGTACCCGGCCGCCACGGCGGCCCGCAGCGCGGCCTCCACCGGCTCGCCGTCCGGGACCACCTGCGGGCCGTCCACGGCGAAGCCCATCGCGCGCAGGCCCTCGGCGACGAGCGGGCCGCCCTTGTCCTGGTAGACCCCGGCCGAGGCCCGGTTGGAGACCGTCAGGGCCAGCGCCTTCACCGCTGCACCGCCCAGTCGCCGCTCTTGCCGCCGGTCTTGGAGAGCACCCGGACGGCCTCGATCGTGGCGCCCTTGTCCACCGCCTTGACCATGTCGATCACGGTCAGCCCGGCCACCGCGACGGCGGTCAGCGCCTCCATCTCGACACCGGTCCGGTCGGCGGTGCGCACGGTGGCGGTGATCTCCACCGCGTCGTCGGCGACGGTGAGGTCGACCGTGACGCCGGAGATGGCGATCGGGTGGCAGAGCGGGATCAGGTCGGGGGTCTTCTTGGCCCCCATGATCCCGGCGATCCGGGCCACCGCGAGGGCGTCGCCCTTGGGCACGCCGGCGCCGCGCAGCAGCGCGACCACCTCGGGGGAGACCAGCACACGCCCGGACGCGACGGCGGTGCGGACGGTGGTGGCCTTCTCGGAGACGTCCACCATGCGGGCGGCGCCGGTCTCGTCGACGTGGGTGAGACGGGGTGTTTCGGACACGGGAACTCCACGGTGGCGCAGGCGAATACCCGCGCTACCGTACAGCCCCCCGTCGCTCAGTCCGTGAGAAGGACCACGTCGACGTCAGTTCCCGCCGCGAGCCGCGTCTCGTCCTCCGGGACGGTGATCAGGCAGTTCGCCCGGGCCAGCGCGCCGACCAGGTGCGAGCCCTCGCCGCCGACCGGGGCCACCGTCCCGTCCCCGGCGTACCAGCCGCGCAGGAACTGCCGCCGCCCGGCGGGCGAGCGCAGGTCCGCGGTGGTCCGGGCCCGGACCACCGGGCGGTGCACGTCGGTGGCGCCGAGCATGGTGCGGATCACCGGGCGGACGAAGAGCTCGAAGGAGATGTACGCGGAGACCGGGTTGCCCGGCAGCGCGAGCAGCGGGGTGCCCTGGAGGCGGCCGAAGCCCTGCGGCTTGCCGGGCTGCATCCGGAGCTTGCGGAAGTCCATGTCGCCGTACTCGGCGAAGACCTCCTTGACCACGTCGTACGCGCCGACGCTGACCCCGCCGGAGGTGACGATCAGGTCGGCCCGGCCGAGCTGGTCCTCCAGCACCGAGCGGAGCACCGCCGCGTCGTCCGGGACGCCGCCCACCCGGTAGGCGATGGCGCCGGCGGCCTGGGCCGCGGCGGTCAGGGTGAAGCTGTTGGAGTCGGAGATCTGCCCGGGGCCGACCGCCTCGCCGGGCTGCACCAGCTCGCTGCCGGTGGAGAGCACCACCACCCGGGGGCGCGGCACCGCCTTCACCGTGGCGCGGCCGATCGCGGCCAGCAGGCCGAGCTGGGTGGGGCCGAGCAGGGCGCCCGCGTCGAGCACCTTCTCCCCCGCCGGGAGGTCGCTGCCCCGGCGGCGGACGTGCTGCCCGGTCTCGACCGGGCGGAGCACCCGGACCTCCTCGGGGCCCTCGGGCGCCGCGGTCATCGCCTCGGCGGCGATCCCGGTGCCGGCGCCGCCGTCGGTCCACTCGACCGGGGCCACCGCCTCGGCGCCGGGCGGCATCGGGGCACCGGTCATGATCCGGGCCGCCTGGCCCGGGCCGACCTTGGGGAGCTCACCGGCCCCGGCGGCGATCTCGCCGACCACCGGGAGCACCGACGGGTACTGCTCGGTGGCGCCCTGGGTGTCGGCGGTGCGGACGGCGTAGCCGTCCATCGAGCTGTTGTCGAAGGGCGGCAGGTCGACCCCGGACACCACGTCCTCGGCCAGCCGGCAGCCCTGGGCGTCGAGCAGCTGGAGCTCGATCGCCGGGAGCGGACCGACACCTGACAGCACGTCGGCCAGGTGCTCGGCCACGCTCCACATGCGCGGCGGTGCCGGGACCTCTTCGCAGCAGGAATCAGCAGTGGTCCCGGTCATCGCCTCACTCGCCTTCTGGTCAGTCCTGCATCTCGGCGCCGACGAAGTCCTTCAGCCAGCCGCGGAACTCCGGGCCCAGGTCCTCACGTTCGCACGCGAGACGGACGATAGCGCGAAGGTAGTCGGCGCGGTCACCGGTGTCGTAACGACGGCCCTTGAACAGCACGCCGTGGACCGGACCGCCCTCGGTCTCGTCCCGGGTGGCCAGGGTGCGCAGCGCGTCGGTCAGCTGGATCTCGCCGCCGCGGCCGGGCTCCGTCTCGCGCAGCACGTCGAAGACGGCCGGGTCGAGGATGTAGCGGCCGATCACCGCGTAGTTCGACGGGGCGTCAGCCGTCTCCGGCTTCTCCACCAGGTCGGTGATCCGGAAGACGTCCTCGCCGAAGCCGTTGGCCTTGACGGCGGCGCAGCCGTAGAGGTGGATCTGCTCCGGCTCGACCTCCATCAGGGCCACCACCGAGCCGCCCAGCTCCTGCTGGACCTCGATCATGCGGGCCAGCAGCGGGTCGCGCGGGTCGATCAGGTCGTCACCGAGCAGGACCGCGAACGGCTGGCCGGCCACGTGCTGCTCGGCCACCGAGACGGCGTGGCCGAGGCCCTTCGGGTCGCCCTGGCGGACGTAGTGCATGTTGGCCAGCTGGACCGACTCCTGCACGCGGCGCAGCTTGTCCTGGTCACCCTTGCGGGCGAGCAGCTCCTCCAGCTCGTACGCGCGGTCGAAGTGGTCCTCGAGCGCGCGCTTGTTGCGGCCGGTCACCATCAGTATGTCGGAGAGGCCGGCGGCCGCCGCCTCCTCGACCACGTACTGGATGGCGGGTTTGTCGACGACCGGCAGCATCTCCTTCGGGGTGGCCTTGGTCGCGGGGAGGAAGCGCGTCCCCAGTCCGGCGGCAGGGACCACGGCCTTGGTAACGGGGATGCGGGCGTTCGTCGTCATGTGTCAGACCTTATAGGGGCGGAATTCCGCCACACTGAGAGCTGGGTGAACCGATCGTGAACTGCCGAACCGTCAGGAACCCGGCTCGGCGGCGACGGCCGGAGTGTGGGCAGCACCGGCCGGGGTGAGGGTGGCCTTGCCGGTACAGGGCGACAGAGTACCGGGGATTTGTTGCGGTTCCGTGCGGGCCGCATCGGCGGGCTCGCCCGGAACGGCACCCGTGAACACCCGCCGGCGATTCCCGCCGCACTCCTGTTGCCCCTCCGTACTGCCCACCACTGCCCGTTCCGACACACCCGCCGCAACACTTGCCGTGACACCCGCCGTCGCGCTCGGAACGGCCCGTTCGGTCACGGCCGCGGCGGCCCGTTCCGCCGGGCTCGCCGCCGGCCGTTCCGCCCCGGTCCCCGCCGGGCCCGCGTCGGCCGTCCCCCGCCAGCAGTCGCCACCCGCCGCGCGGGCCGCCGCCAGCGCGCGGTCGGCCGCGCGCAGCAGCAGCGCCGCGTGCCCGCCGTCCTCCGGCAGCACCGCGATGCCGACCGCCGCCGTCAGCCCGTTCCCGCTGACCGGGCGGCGGGGGGCCGGACCGGCCGGGGACCAGTCGAGCAGCTGGTGGCGGCGGACCGTCCAGCAGAGCCGCTCGGCCACGTGCGCCGCGCCCTCCGGGCCGGTGTCCGGCAGCACCACCAGGAACTCCTCGCCGCCGTACCGGCCGAGGGTGTCGGAGCGCCGGATCTCGACGCTGAGCCGCTGGGCCAGGTCGCGCAGCACCGCGTTCCCCCGGCCCCGCCCGTGCTCGGCCACCACCGCGTCGAAGCCCGCGATCTCCAGCATCAGCAGCGCCAGCGGCCGGAGCGGCGCCCCCGGGTCGACCCGGCGGGCCCGCTCCACCTCGCGGTCCAGGGTGAGTTGGAGGTGGCGGTAGTTCCACACGCCGGTGAGCGGGTCGCACGAGGCGGTGCGCTGGAGCGCGTCCCGCTCGGCCGTCAGCTCGGCCAACTGCCGCCGCAGCTCCGCCTCCCTCGCCTCGGCGGCCGTCGCCGACCGGCGCAGCCGACCGCCCGTCAGCACGGCGGCGCCCAGCGCGGGCAGACCGAGCCCGGCCAGGGCCTGGAGGAGCAACGGGGTGGACATCCGGGGCCTTCCACGTGACAGGCTCTCGGCACCCGGCGGGGATCGCGCCGACCGGGCCGGAGCGGACCAGGGAGTATCCGGTGCACAACGACAAGGCCGAGCTGAGGACACGGCTCCTCGCCGAACGACGGGCGCTCACCCCGGAACAGCGGGCGCACGCGGCCACCGCGCTCGCCGCGCACGCCGGGGCGCTCGCCCGGCCCGGCGAGACCGTCGCGGCCTACGTCTCGGTCGGCGGCGAACCCGGTACCCGCCCCCTGCTGGACGCCCTGCGCGCGGCCGGCGCCCGGGTCCTGCTGCCCGTCCTGCTGCCCGACAACGACCTCGACTGGGCCGAGTACACCGGCCCCGAGGCCCTCGCCCCGGCCGCCCGCGGCCTGCTCGAACCCACCGGCCCCCGGCTCGGCCCCGACGCGGTGACCGCCGCCGCCGTAGTCCTCCTCCCCGGCCTCGCCGTGGACCGACGGGGCATCAGGCTCGGCCGCGGCGGCGGCTCCTACGACCGCGTCCTGGCCCGCCTGGCCCGCCTCGGCGCCACCCCGGTCCTGGCCACCCTGCTGCACGACCCCGAGCTGCTCCCCGAGGTCCCCGCCGAACCCCACGACCTCCCGGTCCACGCCGCCGTCACCCCCTCCGGGGTGCACTGGTTCGGGGCGGCCGGGGCCTGACGGGCCGTCACTCCGCCGAGGTCGGGAGCTCCAGACCGAACAGCTCCGCGTAGTGCCCGAGCCGTTCCAGCACCCACTCGGCGCTCTCCCCGACCCCGTCGGCGGCCCACTCGAGCCATTGCGTGGTAACCGCTCCGGACAGTGCGGGCAGCTTGCCGTCCAAACCCTTCGAAAGGACCGCCAGGTCCTGCCAGAGCGGCAGCACCTGAGGCACCGCCCCGATCGGCTCGCCGGTCGACTCCATCGGGAGGTACGGCAGGAGCCGCCGCCAGGTCTCGGTGAGCGGCTCACCGAGTCGCCCGGCGATGCTCACGAGATCCAACGGGACGAAGGGGCTCCCGCGCTCGGACAGACGGTGCATTCCGGCGACGGCGACAACGTCCCGTTCCGAGGGAACGGTCTGCGGTAGCGCGGCGATCTGCTCCGCGGTGAGCCCGGGCAGCAGGGCACCGATGGCGCGCAGTCCGGCCAAGGACTCGTACGCCGCGCGCACACCGACCCCCTCCTGCCTTGCGTGGGCCGCCAGCGCCCTTGCGGTCAGCGGGATCCAGACCGGGGTCTCCGGCCAATCGTCGTCGTTCACACCCTCCACACCGCCCCTGACCAGGATCTCCGTCACCGCCCGCGTCGGGCGGAACGCTTCGAGAGCTTTGGGGAGCGGAGCGGGCCTCACCTCCGACGGCAGCCCAAGACGGTCGCACTCCTCCTGCGCGTTCCTCCAGACTTCGGACAAGGGCTGCCTCAGATGCATGCCCGCCATGAAGAGAACAGCCGGAGTGGGCAGCGCCGGATAGTCGGCATCGCCCAGCGAGGGCTCCTTGCCGGAGAACAGGTGACGGCTCAGGAGGGGAAGGTCTGCCCATGCCCCCAGCAGCTTGGCGGCCCGCGGCAGACGGACCCCGGCCCTGCCCAGATCGTCGAAGACGGCGGGCATGGACTGTCGGTCCACCTCGTACATCCGGCCGTACTCGAGGTCACGCAGGGAAAGCCCTTCCTCCAGATCGATCCGGCTGTCACGAAGCTCACGGACCATCACTCCGCACTCCTCCGAGGGCACGTGGCTCCCGCCGCCTCCCCGGGCCGAGTACCGACGTGTGAACCCCAGTCCTGTTCTGTCGGCGATGCCCGCCAGCGAGCTCTCCGCCTCACGGAGAGTGATCCCCAAGTCCGCCGCCAACTGGACGGTCGCTCCCCAGCGCAGAGTCGGCCGACCCGGACTTGCCGCGTCGAGGTACCGGGTGACGTAAGGCAACAGGCCGTCCGGAATCGATTCCCAACGTTCGACCGCATCCACCTGCGGGACCGGCACGCCCAACCAAGCGAACTGGCTGAGCCTCGCGCAGGCGGCCCGGGGGCTGATGCCGAGGCGGGCGGCCACCCTGACCACGTCCTGCGGGCTCCCGACTGGCTGCGGTCCCAGGTAGTCACGCGTCACATAGAGCAAGGCCAGGTCGTCGTCGCTGACGACGTGATCCCGATGCCAATCCGGTGCCTCCCCGAGAGGCACGGGCAGGAAGGGCGCGTACCGGGCACACCGTGCCGCCAGTTCGCCAAGGGAGACGGATCCCATGTGGGACGCCCGCACCAGCCCCCGAAGGTCCTCAGGGGAATGACGGTACTGGTACGCGGCCGTGTGACGCGGGCTGCTCCTGGGGAGGACCAGGCCATCGGTGATCAGCTCGTCGTACTCCGACGGTTCCCAGTCGAGGTCGCCTTCCTGCACGGCCGGACCGGCCAGGCCCGGATGCGTGACCCGCAGACCACGGGTGACCCGGAGAACGTCAGCCACCGTGATCCGGAGTCTGCGCGCCGCCCGCACCACTGAACGCCAGTCCTCGTTCACGCTGGCGGCGACCGCGCTCCATCCGGGAGACGGCACCGGAAAGCCCACGAGGGAGCTCGGTACACCCGCTTGCTGGCTTCTCCGGTCCAGTCCGAGCACGGCCGAGCGCCACGGGGCCACCAGGCTCCAGGCGCCCAGCTCCTCGGTGGTGAGTTCGCTCCCCTTCTGGAAGAAGGCCCGGTCCAGCGGGAACCAGCCGGCCCGGTCCAGGTCAGCCGAGCCGATCGGCTGGTTGTACCGGCCTCGCGCCTGCCCCCGTGCCTGAACACCCCGCCCTCTCCAGCAGTCCCGGACCAAACGGGCTGCCTCCAGGTGGTGGGACTCCAGTTCGTGGAGCCAACCGAGTGTCAACTCCGGCCAACCTGACAAGGCTTCGGCGCCTACTCGCCACTGCTCGCTCTCCCACTGGGTGTCGTACCGCTCCAGCTTCGTCCTGCTCACACTCAGCTCACCCGCATGCGGCCCGGTGAGATTGAGGACGTAGCCGAACGGGCGCCTGTCAGTGGCGATTCCGTCGCAGAGCACCGCCCCCGTGCCCCGAACCCACCAGAGGGTCCCCGGGACCGCCTCGGCGGCCGTACCGGGCGCCTCGGCTTCCTGCAGCGCTCCGGGCTCCCAGACATGTGACCGGCCGGGACCGCCGCACACCTCGAGTCGGAACTCGCTGACCAGCACCAGCGACCTGAGCAGGTCCTCGCACGTCCGCCACGTCAGCGCCTCGTGGTCCCGCAGGTACAAGCGGACCCGGGTACCGCCCTCCGGCAACAGCACCTCACCCGGGCTGCTGAGTTCCTGCACCCGAAAGAGACTCCCGCTCCCCGGAATGAAGACTCGTAGTGCCCTCGGAGCCGGGTACCCGTCACGACCGACCGGGCGGGTCACGATCTCCATCTCGTCGGCCAGCATGAAGTAGCTGAAGACCCCGATGCCGAACCGGCTGTTCGGGTACAGCCGGAGTGCTTTGTCCTGCCGGAGCCAGGCCGCCTGCTCGCGGCGAAACTCCTGCGACTGGCCGAAACGACGCCCGGCCCGGGTGAAGGTCTCCTTGAGCTGCTCGGCCGTCATTCCGACGCCGTTGTCGAGACACTCCACGTAGCGGCCCCGCTCGTCCTCTCCGGCCGCGATCCGGATGCCGCCCTCCCACGGTGCCGGGCGGACGCCCGAACCCCGTAGGTAGCGCAGCCGCATCGCCCGGTACCGACAGGCATCCATCGCGTTCTGGTAGAGCTCCCGTACGGCCAGCTCGCGCTGACCGTCGTACAGCTGCTCCCCCATCAGCAGCCGGCGAACCTCGGTCTGCGCCAGGGTGAAGCGCAGCAGCGGCACGTCGTAGGCCCGCCTGCCCTGCCGCTCCTCAGCGCGCAGCCTCCAGTCGGTCACCCTGGACGGCAGCCCGGTCACGAGGGCGGTCTCGGGAGGCGGCCACCGCCGGAAGTCCTCCCGGAGCAAGCGGCAGAGGCCGTCCGCCTCCTCGACGATCGCGCCGAGGGTGGCGTGGACCGCCGGGTGGGGGCAGACCGCATCGAGGCGCAGTTCATCGTCCTCCTGGTCCCAGACTGCGTCCCGGACCGCGCTGAGGAGTTCTCTCGGGAGCACAGGGTCGGAGACGACGAGGTGCTCGATGACGATCTCGGGGAGCATCCGTGTGTCCACGGCGAGGAGCGTGCCCAGCCGCAGGAGGGCCGAGAGAGCGCGGACCCTCAGCCGGTGGGACCCGCCGGCCACGACGTGGCGCTCGGGTAGAGCCTGGACCTCCGCCTCCGACGGCAGTCCGAGGACCGGCGCAGCCGCGATGCCACGCAGTGCCACCGACAGTTCGGCGGCCCGGCCCGAGGGTGAGGCGCCGTCGGATCTCGCGGAAAGGATCTGCATGGCCAACCGATCGCCCCAGTAGGCGGGCACCGGGTTCTCCTCGGTCTCGAACCGCTCTGCGATCCACCGATGCACCAGCCATAGCACGGCAGCGTTCCGCTGTCCCTCCGCCGCTTCGCCCGCACGTCGGCGATGCGTGCTCCAGATCCGCTCCTTGATCTCCGGGTGACGGGCCATCACCTGCTCGTACTCGCGCCGATGCTCGCTCTCCTCCGCTTGGTCGGGGCTCAGGCCCGGCCCCAGCAGGGCGGCCTGACTCTGCCGCTCCGCCCAGATCGCCTCACGCAGGAACACCCCCGCCACGAGCGCCGCTGCCTCCAGCGCGGACAGCTCGACACCCTTGACGAGCAGTTGGGGCAGCCGGTCACGGAGCACCCGCACCGGGAAGTCGTCGTCCGCCCAGGGATCCGGCAGGTCCTTCTGGGCGAGGTGCACCTGCCGGGCGACCTCGGTGGCGAGCTCGGTCAGGCACTCCTGGAGGTGCGTCACCAGCGCCGCCTCGGCCGCCGGCACCCGCGCCCAGAGCCCCGGCGCGTACACCGCCTCCTGCCAGCTCTCCAGCAGCCGACGGCCCTGCGCCACGGGGGTCGTCCGGGTCTCGTGCTCCAGGGCCGTCCCGTAGTGGATCCGGACGTCCTGCTCCCCGGCCCGCTCGCGCCGGGCGTACTGCCGGGTGAGCCGGGCGGCGGTCCCGTACAGCTCCTCCACCGTGCTGGCCTCGGTGAGCGGGTCGAAGGCATCGGCCAGTGCTCTGGTGAAGAAGCTCCCGGCAGCCGAGTACCCGGCCCGCTGCCCGGGAGCGCAGGCCGTCATCACCGCGAAGCCGCCCTCCGGCGGCCCCTTGGTGATCCGGCTGCCGAACTCCGTGGTGCCGTCCTCCTCCTCGGCCGACCGGCAGGCGTCGATCAGCCAGAGCACGGTGCCGGCCCGGCAGGCCGTCAGGTAACGGCTCAGGTCGGCGTCCAGCAGGGACTCCAGGACGTGCGGCTGGTCCCAGCCGGACGTCCCGCCGTCCTCGGGTGCCCGGGCGTCCGCCGGCACCAGGTGGTCGGTGTCGCCCACCCGGATGCCGTGCCCGGTGTAGTGCAGCAGCACGGTGGAGCCGGGCGGGGCGTCCCGTGCGAGGCCGGCCAGGGCGGCGGTGATCTCGTTCCGGGTCGGGTCGCGCAGGACCTCGACCCGGTAGCCCGACCCGCCCAGGGCGGCGGCCAGCAGCCGCTGGTCGACGGAGACCGCCTCCGCCAGCGGCGGGAACCAGTCCCCCGCCGCCGGGGTCTCCCCCACGCCGATCAGCAGTGCGAGCCGCTCCGGCGCACCCTCCCCGCCCACCCGCCCAGCTCCTTCCGGGTCTAACCGTTCGTCAGGACCAGGCGGTGCGTGGTGGCCTGGTCGACCTGGTCCGGGGAGTACGGCCAGGGCAGCAGGTTGCCGCGCTGCCAGTCGACGGTCTGGTCGTCGTAGTTGTCGTGGTACGCGTGGCCGGAGGCGCCGCCGACGTTGATCCAGCGGGAGGCGTTGAAGTCGCTCAGGTCGACGACCATCCGCATCGAGGGGATCCAGTCCACCTGGTAGCCGGCCGCCGCGTTCCAGCCCGCCGCGTTGACCGCGGCGGTGCCGCCGGAGAGCCGGTACGGGCCGCGGTTGAGCAGGCGGTGCACCAGGCCGGAGGCGATCGAGGAGTCGTCCGAGCCGAGCGTCTGCTCCTTGAGCTCCAGGGTGTGCAGGCGGCCCCAGCTCCAGGTGGAGACGTCCTTGCCGAGGCGGGAGGTCAGGTCCTGGCGGGCGTTCTTGAGCGCCTGGGCGAGCAGGTTGCCCAGGCCCTTCTGGGTCTGCCGGTCGGAGTCCTTGTACTCCCACCAGCTGGAGTCGGGCTGGGTGAGCAGCCGGCGGACCACCTCGGTCCAGCGGTCGCCGCCGTCCGGCTGGGCCTGGCCCGGGTCGCGGGTGCCGCAGACGGTGACCACGGGGTTCTTGTTGAGGTCGTCCTGCGGCAGGGTGTCGGCGGACTTCTGACGGACCAGCAGGCAGTCGCCCTCGGCGCGCAGTCCGGCCGGGAACTTCTGCCCGAAGGCCAGGGTGAGCAGCTGGCGCCAGACGCCGTTGTAGTAGGCGGCGGCGGCCGAGTCGGCGTCCTGGTTGTAGTTCCAGTCCTTGAGCAGGTCCTGGGCCTCGCGGACGTAGGGGTCGTCGATCCGGATCTTGAGCAGCAGCGGCACCAGGGTCCGGGCCATCACGCTGGTGTTGTCGAGCTGGATCGCCTTCATGTCCTCCGGCGAGATCTTGCCGCCGTTCTTGAGGCGGTCGGTGATCTGGTCAGTGATCTCCTTGGCGCGGGTACCGTACTCCCAGTCGGTGGTGAGGACGGGCTTGTAGCTCTGGTCCACCACGGCCTGGTTGGCGGTGACGATGTAGCCCTCGGAGGGGTTGAGCACGTACGGCAGGGACTTGAAGGGGACGAAGTCGTACGCCCCGTTGGTGCCCTTCCAGCCGTAGGTGGAGTCCCAGCCCGGGGCGGGGTAGCGGCCGTCGCCCTTGGTGCGCTGGGGGATCATGCCGGGGGCCTGGTAGCCGATGTTGCCCTTGGTGTCGGCGTAGAGGAGGTTCTGCGCGGGGACGGCGAAGTCGGCGGCGGCGGCCCGGAACTGGTCCCAGTTGGCGGCCTGGTTGAGCTTGAAGACGGCGTCCATGGTCTTCCCCGGCACAAGCGCGGTCCACTGCAGGGCGACGCCGTAGCCGCCGGCCCGGTCGGGCGCGGAGTCGGCGGGGGCGTACTTGCCGACGTTCTGCTGCTCGGTGGACTTGTCGGAGATCAGCGGGCCGCGGTCGGTGGTGCGCACCACGATGGTGCGGTCCTCCCCGCCGGCCACCTTGATGGTCTCCTTGCGGGTCTCGAACTTCCGCTCCTGACCGTCCACCAGGTAGGTGTCCGGGCCGGTGACCTTCTCCAGGTAGAGGTCGGTCACGTCGGCGCCGAGGTTGGTGAAGCCCCAGGCCACGTCCTTGTTGTGGCCGATGACCACGCCGGGCATGCCCGCGAAGGTGAAGCCGGCGGTGTCGAAGCCGCAGGCCGGTCCGGTGGTGCGGCAGTGCAGGCCCATCTGGTACCAGATGGACGGGTTGGCCGGGCCGAGGTGCGGGTCGTTGGCCAGCAGCGGCTTGCCGGTGGTGGTGTGCTTGCCGTCCACCACCCAGGAGTTGGAGCCGATGCCCTGGCCCTGCCGGCCGAGCAGCTGCGGCATCGCGGCCATCTTCCCGGCCACGTCGCCGAGCAGCGAGGCGGTGACGGCGCGGGACTGGCCGGTCGGCTGGGCAGCGTTGGCCTGGCCGTCGGCCGGGCGGTAGGTGCCGTCGGCGCCGACCTTGCCGGTCTTCACGATGGTGCCGTTGCGGTCGTACGGGTACGGCGGGTAGAGCTGCTCGATCTTCTCGGCGCTGAAGTCCTGGGCCAGCAGCGAGCGGTCGATCTCCTCCTGCATGTTGCCCGAGAGGTTCCAGGCCATCGCCTTGAGCCAGGCCACCGAGTCGACCGGGCTCCACGGCTCGGGCGAGTAGTCGCCGTTCACGGTGCCGAGCAGGGCGTACTCCAGCGAGGCGGAGCTGCCGCCGGGGTGCTCCTTCAGCCAGGCGTTCACGCCGTCGCTGTAGGCCTGGAGGTACTTCTTGGTGTCGGCCGAGAGCTGGGTGTCGAACTCCTGCTGGGCCACCCGGCGCCAGCCCATGGTGCGCAGGAAGGAGTCGGTCTCGACCTGGCCGTCGCCGAACATCTCGGACAGCCGCCCGGCGGTGACGTGCCGTCGGACGTCCATCTCCCAGAAGCGGTCCTGCGCCTGGACGTAGCCCTGGGCGCGGAAGAGGTCCTCGGCGGTGTCCGCGTACAGCTGCGGCACGCCCTTGGCGTCGCGCTTCACGTCCACCGGCGCGGTCATCCCGGCCACCTTGACGTTCCCGTCCAGCTGCGGGAAGGAGGCCTGCACCGTGTGCACGGCGAACCAGCCGCCGCCCACCGTGCCGGCGACCAACAGCACCACCAGCACGATCACGAGCAGACGAGCGCGCCGGAACCTCTTCGAGCGGGGCATCTGGTTGAGTCCTTGGCTGGGAGACGGGCGGCCGTGACAGACCACCACATTAGGGCGCACGCGCTTGCGGAGCTGCACTCGGGGCGCCCGTGGTCGGATCAGGTGGACCCTACCGGCCCTTCCCGAGACCGGAATCCGCCCCACCCCGCCCCGCAGGCCCGCCCACCCACGGCGGCACCGAACCGGAACCCGCCCGACCCCGCTCCGCCCACTCAACCCGCTCCGCCCCGCAGCGCCACCGAACCGGAACCCGTCCGACCCCACCCCACCCCACCCCACACACCCGCCCGCCCGCCCGCCGCACGGCGCCACCGAAGCGGAACCCGTTCGACCCCGCCCCGCTCCACCCGCCCGCCCGCCGCCCGCCGCCCGCCGCCCGCCGCCCGCCGCCCGCCGAAGCGGAACCCGTTCGACCACATGTAAAAGAGCAGGTAAAATGTTAGACTGGGTAACGATCCCTGGATGACGGACCGTCAGGTCCCCTTCCGGGGCCTGCCTTCAGACGCTCCATCAGCCCGCCCCCTCACTGCGCCGAGGTGCCCCTGCGTGACTGTCGACGACCTGAACCGCTTCCTGCTCGAAGTCGCCGTGGTGCTCCTCTTCGCGGTCGTCGCCGTGCGCTTCTCCACCCGCACCGGCCTCCCCAGCCTGCTGATCTACCTCGGCATCGGCGTCGCGCTCGGCCAGAACGGACTCGGCATCGAGTTCGACAACGCCGAGCTCACCCAGGTACTGGGCTACGCGGCCCTGGTGGTGATCCTCACCGAGGGCGGACTGAAGACCAGTTGGCGCTCCATCAGACCCGTGATGCCCGCCGCCACCGTGCTGGCCACCTTCGGGGTCGCGGTCAGCGTCGCGGTCACCGCCCTCGGCGCGCACCTGCTGGCCGGCTTCGACTGGCGCACCTCGCTGCTGCTCGGCGCGATCGTCTCCTCCACCGATGCCGCGGCGGTCTTCTCGGTGCTGCGCACCGTCCCGCTGCCGTCCCGGCTGAACGGCCTCCTGGAGGCCGAGTCCGGCTTCAACGACGCCCCCGTGGTGATCCTGGTGGTCGCCTTCGCCACCACCGGCCCGCTGGACTCCTGGTACGCGCTGCTCGGCACGATCATCGCCGAGCTGGCCATCGGCGCGGCCGTCGGCCTCGCGGTCGGCAAGCTCGGCGCCTGGGCGGTGCGGCACATGGCACTGCCCTCCTCCGGCCTGTACCCGATCGCCGTGATGTCGCTCGCGGTCGGCGCCTACGCGGGCGGTGCGCTGCTGCACGGCTCCGGCTTCCTGGCCGTCTACATCGCCGCGGTGGTGCTCGGGAACTCCAAGCTCCCGCACGGCCCGGCGGTGCGCGGCTTCGCCGACGGACTGGCCTGGATCGGGCAGATCGGCATGTTCGTCCTGCTCGGCCTGCTCTGCACCCCCGGCACCATGGGCTCGGCCATCGTGCCCGCGCTGGTGATCGGCGCGGTGCTGGTCTTCGTCGCCCGGCCCGCCTCGGTCTTCGCCACCATGACCCCGTTCAAGCTGCCCTGGCGGGAGCAGGCCCTGCTCAGCTGGGCCGGGCTGCGCGGCGCGGTGCCGATCGTGCTGGCCACCATCCCGCTGGTGCTCCAGCAGGACTCGGCGCTGGCCAACGAGGTCTTCAACATCGTCTTCATCCTGGTCGTGGTCTTCACCCTGCTCCAGGGCCCGACCCTGCCGCTGGTGGCCAGGTGGCTCCGGATCGGCGAGGGCTCGATGGGCCAGGACCTGGGCATCGAGTCCGCCCCGCTGGAGCGGCTGCACGGGCAGCTGCTCTCGGTCGCCCTCTCCGCCGAATCCCGGATGTCCGGCGTCGAGGTCGGCGAACTCCGGCTGCCGCCCGGGGCGGCCGTCACCCTGGTGGTCCGCGACGGCTCCAGCTTCGTGCCCGACCGCGCCACCGTGCTGCGGGCCGGCGACGAACTGCTGGTGGTCACCACCGAAGAGGTCAGCGAGGCCGCCGAGAAGCGGCTGCGCGCGGTGGACGAGGGCGGCAAGCTGGCCGGCTGGCTGCGCGGACGCTCCCGGCCCTAGGAAGGCCTGACCTGGGTTTCGTTCCCCCGCGCCGGTGTTCACCGTGAATTCACCGGCGCGGAGGGGTGGCAGAGTCACGCTACCCGCGTAGAATGGCTCCGTAGATCTTCTGAGAACCGAACTGAAAACACCCGCTACATCTGCCTGAAGCAGAGTTGGCGCGACCGCTCGGCGGCCGCGTCCGGACGCCCCACCCTCGGCCGTCCGGGCCCGGTATCAACCCCGGTCGACGCGCGAGAGGACAGCTCTCGGCGCCGTCGGGGTCACCCACACCCCCACTGCGCTACCAGGCAGCAGGAAGGACCGACCGTGACGGCCCGCCGAACGGTCGACGACCCCACCCGCGTCGGATACGGTGCCCTGCTCCGCACGCCCGGCGCCTGGACGTTCCTGGCCCCCGCCTTCGTGGCGCGGCTGCCGTACGCGATGCTCAGCCTGGGCATCGTCCTGCTGGTCCTGGAGACCCACGGCTCGTACGGCACCGCCGGCAGCGTCGCCGCCGTCTCGGCCGTCGCACAGGCCCTGATCGGCCCGCAGACCGGACGCCTCGCCGACCGCCACGGGCAGGCCGCGGTCCTGCTGCCCAGCATCGCGGTGCACGCGGTCTCGGTGGCCGCCCTGATCGGCCTGGCCCTCGGCCACGCCCCCGCCTGGGCGCTCTTCCTCGCCGCCGCCCCCGCCGGCGCCAGCGTGCCGCAGATCGGCGCGATGGTCCGCTCCCGCTGGGTCGCCCGGCTCTCCGACTCCCCGGCCACACTGAACACCGCCTTCGCCTTCGAGTCCGTCACCGACGAGTTCACCTTCGTCGTCGGGCCGGTGCTGGCCACCGCCATCGCCGCAGGGGTCTCCCCCACCGCCACCCTGATCGCGGAGGCCGCGCTCACCGTGGCCGGCGGCCTCGCCTTCGCCGCCCAGCGCTCCACCGCCCCGGCCCGCCACCCGCACGTCGAGGGTGCCGAGCGCGTCTCCGCCCTCGCCTCCCCGGGCGTCCGACTGCTGGCCGCCTCCTTCTTGGGCGTCGGCACCGTCTTCGGCGCCCTCCAGGTCTCCATCACCGCCTTCGCCGAGAGCGTCGGCCGGGCGGACATGAACGGCATCGTCTACGGGATCTTCGCCGGCGGCTCCATGGTGGCCGGCGTGGTCTACGGGCTGGTCAACTGGCGGCGCTCGGCCCGGCAGCGGATGCTCGCCTGCTACGCCCTGCTGCTGGCCGGCTGCTCCACCCTCTGGGCCATGCCCAACCTGGCCACCCTGACCGTCGCCGCACTCCTCTGCGGCCTGGCCATCGCCCCGACCCTGATCACCGGCTACACCCTGATCGAGACCCTGGTCGCGGACAACGCCAAGACCGAGGCCTTCACCTGGCTCACCGGCGCGATCGGCCTGGGCCTGGCCCTGGGCTCCACCGTGGCCGGACAGCTGATCGACTGGCGCGGCGCCTCGGCCGGCTTCACCGTCCCGCTGGCCGGGGTCGGCCTGGGCCTGGTGGCCCTGCTGGCCCTGCGCCACCTGCTGGTCGCGCCGGGCCCGGCGAGCCGTACGGTGGCCCGGTCCGAGAGCCGCTCCGAGAGCCGCTCCGAAGGCCGCGGCGGACAGCGCGTGGGTGGCCAGGCGGCGGTTCTCACACCGGCGGCGCTGGACTGATCCTGCGGAATGCCGCATCATTGACCATCGTTAGCACTCATCAGGTGAGAGTGCCAGGGGGAAGGCCAGGAGGAAGAACACGTGCCCACGTACCAGTACCAGTGCACCCAGTGCGGCCACGGCCTGGAGGCGGTCCAGAAGTTCACCGACGAGGCACTGACCACGTGCCCGGACTGCCAGGGCAAGCTCCGCAAGGTGTTCTCCGCCGTGGGCGTGGTGTTCAAGGGCTCCGGCTTCTACCGCACCGACAGCCGCTCCTCGTCGAGCAGCTCGGTGAGCTCCTCGTCCGGGTCGTCCTCGTCGTCCTCTTCTTCGGCGTCGTCGGCCTCGGCCCCGGCGGCCGCCCCGGCGTCCTCGGGCGGCTCCGGCAGTGGCGGTTCGTCGAGCTCCGGCTCCGCGAGCTGAATCGATCCTCCCGTACGGCCCGGCACCCCGAGGTGCCGGGCCGTCGGCGTTCTCCGGGCGGGCCTGCCCCGGGCCTGCCGGGCCCGTCGGGTCGGCCGCGTCCCTCGGGTCCGCCGGGTCCGTCCTCCGTACGGGTGAAGCCCGTTGTCCACAGGCCGGGGTTATCCACAGGCGGTGGACGGTGTCCGCCGCTCCGCACCACGCCGCAGCACTCTGATCCCGCGACGCTCCCGCACCGTGCGGGGGCCCGACCAGAGGCGGCACCCGATGACCACCACCCCGCTCACCCGCACCACCGCCGCCACCACAGGTGCCGGTTCCGGTTCCGGTTCCGTCAACGCCCGCACGGCGACCCCCGCCGCCGCCCCCGCCGTGCCGCCGCGCCGGGTGGTGCCGCCCTTCCCGCCCATCCGCCGGGGCTCCGGCGGGCGGCACCGACTCCAGCAGGCCGTCCGGCACCGGCCCGGGCTGCTCGCCACCGGCCTGCTGGCCGCCGCCACCGCCCTGGCGGCCGGCCCGCTGCGCCCACCGGCCGGGCCGGTCCCGGCCGCCGAGGCCGTCGCCCTGCCCCGCTGCACCGGCTCCGCCCCACCCTCCTGACCAGCCCCCACCCGTCCCTGACCAGTGACGATCCGTCAATTCCGGGCCGTGGAATTCACCCGTGACCATCCGTGCTGACTGTCGTTCAGCGCGGCATGAAGGGCTTCAAGGAATTCCTGCTTCGCGGCAATGTCATCGACCTCGCCGTAGCCGTCGTGATCGGCGCGGCCTTCACCAAAGTCATCAACGCCTTCGTCGACGGCGTCATCAATCCGCTCGTCGGGGCGTTCGGCGCCAAGGACCTGTCCGCCTACTCGTCCTGCCTGAAGGGCCCCTGCTCGGTGGACGCCGACGGAAAGGTCACGTCCGGCATCCTCATCCTCTGGGGATCGGTGATCAGCGCGCTGATCACCTTCCTGATCACCGCAGCGGTGGTCTACTTCGTGCTCATCGTCCCGATGAAGCGCGTGATGGCCCGGTACAAGAGCCCGGCCGAGGAGGCCGCCGAGGCCGAGGCCAAGGAGGTCGCGCTGCTCACCGAGATCCGGGACGCGCTGGTCCGCCAGCGCTGACCGTCCCGCCCCCGGCACCACTCCCCCGCGGCTGCCGCGCCATCACCCCCCGTGGTGCGGCGGCCGCTGACTCAGGTACCAGTCCAGCCCCCGGCCCCCGCCGGCGCCGCCCCCACCCTCGGAGCCGCCCCAGCCCTGATCGGTGTCGTCGCTGGTCTGCCGGTCGAAGGGGTCGTCGAAGACCAGCTTGGACTTGGGCTTCGGCTGCACCCCGGCCTCCTGCCCCTGCTGCTCTTCCCGCTGCTCCTGCTGCTCAGCCACCGCTGTCACTCCTTCGTCCGTCTCCGCTCCAGCCTAGGGTCTGTCCCCCCGATGGGGCCGTCCCCGAGGCCACGAACGGCGACGGACCCCGCCGGGGCCGAAGCCCCGTCAGGGTCCGTCTGCTCGTCGTCCGGGGCGCTCCCGCCACCGGTCAGGCCGCCTCGAAGCCCGCGTGGTCCGCGATCTTCTTCAACTCGGCCAGCGCGTGCTTCTCGATCTGCCGGATCCGCTCCCGGGTCAGCCCGTGCTGCTTGCCGACCTCGGTCAGCGTCCGCTCCCGGCCGTCCTCCATCCCGTAACGGGACCGGATGATCGAGGCGGTGCGGTCGTCCAGCCGGCCGATCAGACCGTCCAGCTCCTCGCGACGGAGCATCACCATCACGGCGTCCTCCGGCGAGACCGCGCCGGTGTCCTCCACCAGGTCTCCGAACTGGGTCTCGCCCTCGTCGTCGACCGACATGTTCAGACTGACCGGGTCACGCGCCCAGTCCAGCACGTCCTTCACGCGCTGCTCGGTGGTGTCCAGCTCGGCCGCCACCTCGGCCGGCTCGGCCTCGCGGCCCAGCTCCTTCGACTTCTCCCGCTGCACCCGGCGGATCCGACCGAGCTCCTCGACGAGGTGCACGGGCAGCCGGATGGTGCGGGACTGGTCGGCGATCGACCTGGTGATCGCCTGCCGGATCCACCACGTCGCGTAGGTGGAGAACTTGAAGCCCTTCGAGTAGTCGAACTTCTCGACCGCCCGCACCAGGCCCGCGTTCCCCTCCTGGATCAGGTCGAGCAGCGGGAGACCGCTGCGCGGGTACCGCCGGGCCACCGCCACCACGAGTCGGAGGTTCGACCTGATGAAGACGTCCTTGGCGCGCTCCGCGTCCTCGGCTATCGCCTCCAACTCCTCACGCTTGGCGCCCTTCGGCAGCGTCTTCTCGTCCAGCAGGTGCTGGGCGTAGACGCCGGCCTCTATTCGCAGCGACAGCTCCACCTCCTCGGCGGCGTCGAGCAGGGGCGTACGGGCGATCTCGTCGAGATACATGCCCACGAGGTCTCGGTCGGCCTCAAGGTTGTTCGGCCGGGCCGTGCGAGTCCGGTCGGCCTTGTCGCGAACGACGGCACGAGTGGCCATGCTTGCTCCCTTGCTGCTGGTGCCGATCTGCCTTGGATCCCGCCCCGCCGGGGGTGAGCCGGGGCAAAGGTGTGCGGGCCCCAGGAGGCTCACACGTAACGATCCAACGCACAGAAATAGGACAACATTCCCAACTCACCCAGTTTCTTCCCGGCATGCAGTATCCTGCGACTTTTCCCGCGCGACGGTCGACAGCGCGTGACACCGGGACGACACGGCGTGAATGCGGAGCTCTCCGATCCGCCCTCCCCTCCGCACAACGGACGGACGCCGGTCATCCGCAGCTTCTCCCCACAAAAGATGCCGAATCGCTATCCGTACTGCCTCCGAACCACCCCGGCCACTGGGAAGGTGTCAGTCATGTACCCGTCCATTTCCGGCGCCCGCGCCGGGGCCGTCCCTCCGGCCGTCGGCCGGCCCGGCGACGGGGCCGGACTCCGCCGTCGGCGGCAGCTGCTCGTCTGCACCGCCGTGAGCCTGGGGTCCGCCGCACTGCTCGCCGCCCTGGCCCTGCTGGTCCTCGGCGACTGGGGGCCACTGCGACGGCTGGACGCGGGCTGGATCGCCTCGCTGCACGGGTACGCCCTCGACCACACCGTGTGGACGGCGTCCATGCAGACCCTGGCCGACATCGGCAGCACCGTCACCATGCGGGTGCTGCTCGCCCTCACCGCCCTCTGGCTCTGGGCGATCGGGGCCCGCACCCTGGCCGGCTGGGCGACCACCCTGATCCTGACCGGCTGGCTGGTGGAGACCGGCGGCAAGGAGCTCGCGGGACGCGACCGCCCGCTCTTCCACGACCCGGTCGCCGCCGCCTCCGGCCTCTCCTTCCCCTCCGGGCACGCGCTGACCTCCACCGTCACCTGCGGCGCCCTGGTGATCCTGGTCTGGCCCCGGGCCAACCGCTCCGGCCGGATCGCCGCCTGCGGCATCGCGGGCACGGCCGTGCTGGCCATCGGCTGGACCAGGATCGCGCTCGGCCTGCACTGGCCCAGCGACGTCCTCGGCGGCTGGCTGGCCGGGGCCCTGGTGATCAGCGCCGTCACCCTGACCCTCGAACTCTGGCGCCCCGGCGCCCTCTCCCGCGACGTCCGCCGGGTCGGTCGGCGGACCCGACCCCGTGTCCAGCGGGTGCTCGCGACCCCGGAGCCGAGCGTCGCCTCCGAGCCCGCGGACGACCTCGCCCACGACCCCGCCCCCGACCTCGACCCCGGCGACCCAGCTCCCCGGCACCGTTCCTGACGGTCCGTGAGAAGGATCACACGGGCGCCCCGGAACCACACGGGGAGGGATCGGTCAGGGCAGGATCAACCGATTCACTCCCTATCGGCAGCGGAAAAACCGTCCTGAACAGGTACTTTCACGACACCTCACGCCTCAGCGGCATGCCGACGGCCCGGGCTGGAGAGATTTCCAGCACACGGCACGGGGCTCCCCAGCGGGTGCCGCAGTGCGGCAGACTTCTCCGGCCGGGTGTGCCTACCCCCGGCCGGGCCGGGCAGTCGCCGCACTTCCGCTGCCCAGGCACCGAGTGACGGGGGTCGGATGACCATGCACAGGACGGACGAACCGGCCAACCCGTACGGAGAACCGCCCGCGACACCGTTCCACCACGTCCCGGACGCCCCGGCCGCCGCCGCTCCCGCTCCTGTGCCCGACAGCCGCTTCCCCGAGGGCTTCTTCCGCGACGAGCCCGCCGCCGCACCGGCTCCTGCCGCGCCCCCGGCCGCACCCGCCGCGCCGCACCAGGCACCCGACGCCTACGGTGCCCCCGGCCGGCCTGCCGGCCACCCGACCATGCAGCTCGGCCAGCCCGCGCCGAGCCACCCGACCATGCAGCTGAGCCAGCCGGCCCCCAGCCAGCCGACCATGCAGCTCGGCCCGCAGGTGCCCTCGCCGCGGCCACCGCACCCGGGCCGACAGGCAGCTCCCCCGATGCCGCCCGTCCCGCCCGTGCCGCCGACCGTCCCCGTGGCTCCGCTCGCCGGGGGCGGCCTGCCCGACGCCACCATGCAGCTCACCGTCGTCCCGGCCACCGAGCCCGCCGTCGCGCCGCCCGCGCCGCAGCAGCACCCGGCGACCACCGGGCCCAGGTCGGAGCCCGAGGTCGAGTCCGAGTCCGCCAAGGCCGGCCGGACCGCCCGCAACGGCATGATCATGGCGCTCGGCTCGCTCAGCTCCCGCGCGCTCGGCTTCGTCCGCGCGGCCGTGATCGCTGCGGCGATCGGCGTGGCCGGCGTCGGTGACGGCTACGCGGTGGCCACCATGCTGCCGAACACCATCTTCATCATGCTGATCGGCGGCGTGCTCAACTCGGTCTTCGTGCCCGAGCTCGTCCGGGCCGCCCAGCAGCACGCCGACCGCGGCGTGGCGTACACCAACCGGCTGCTGACGGTCTGTGGGGTGGTGCTGATCGGCATCACCGCCGTGGCCTTCTTCTGCTCCCCGATGATCGTGGACGCCTACACCAACTACGGTCCGAACGACACCGCCCAGCGCGAGCTCACCCTGGCCCTGGCCCGGTACTGCCTCCCGGCGGTGCTGTTCTACGGCCTGTTCGGCCTGCTCGGGCAGGTGCTCAACTCCCGTGACCGGTTCGGCGCGATGATGTGGGCCCCGGTGCTCAACAACGTCGTCGTGATCGCCGTCTTCAGCCTCTACATGGTGCTGTTCGACTTCGCCAAGACCGCCGACGACGTCTCCAGCGGGGCGGCCATGCTGCTCGGCCTGGGCAGCGCCTTCGGCATCCTGGTCCAGGCGCTGGCCCTGCTGCCCTCGCTCCGGGCCTCCGGCTTCCGCTACCGCCCGCGCTTCGACTGGCGCGGCTCCGGGCTCACCACTCCGCTCCGGGCGGCCGGTTGGGCCCTGATGCTGGTCGTGGTCACCCAGCTCTGCTTCCTGGGCATCACCAACCTGGCCACCGGCGCCCTCGCCAAGGCCGCCGACGACGGCCTCACCGACATCGGCCTCGGCTACACCGCCTACAACAACGCCTACCTGCTCTTCATCGTCCCGCAGGGCATCATCACGGTCTCCCTGGTCACCGCGATCCTGCCGGGCATGTCCCGCTCGGTGACGGCGGGCCGCTTCACCGAGGTCGGCCGCGAGCTGGCCCAGACGCTGCGCAGCTCGGCCGGGATGATCGTGCCCGCCTCGGCGGTCTTCCTCGCCCTGGCCACCCCGATCGCCCGCCTCGCCTACGGCCACGGCAACGTGGCGGCCGCCGACGTCGAGGTGATCGCCCAGGTCCTGATGGCCTTCGCGATCGGCCTCCCGGCCTTCTGCGCGCAGTACGCGCTGGCCCGCGGCTTCTACGCGATGAGCGACGCCCGCACCCCGTTCTGGCTCACCACGGTGATCTCCGGCAGCAACGTCGCCCTCTCCTACGTCGCCTTCCTGGTGCTGCCCAGCCGCTGGATCATCGTCGGCATGGCCGGCGCCCACACCCTGGCCGTCCTGCTCGGCGTGGCCCTCACCGGCCGCGCGCTCGGCCGCCGCCTCCGCCGCGAGGGCACCACCGCCGCGTCCCCGGCTCCGGCCCACCCGGCCGACCTCCCGCCGGACGCCACCCTGGTGCTCAACACCGGCCTCAACACCGGCGCCGCCGCCGGCCGCCGCGCCCCGGTCCGCAGCGGCCTCGACGGCGCCCGGGTGGTCGTCCTCCACCTCGCCCTGGCCCTCGCCTGCGCCCCCGGAGCCCTCGCCGCCCACTGGCTGACCGGCCTGGTCTCCGACCTGGTCCCCAACGAGGTCATCGCCGCCCTGCTCTCCCTCGGCACCGGCTCCCTCCTCATCCTCGCCTCCGTCCTCCTCCTCGCCCGCCCCCTCGGCGCCGGCCAGGCGGTCGGCCCGCTGGCCCGCAAGCTCCGCATCCCCTACCCCACCCCGGCCCAGGCCGCCGCCACCCCGGGCAACGGCAAGCACCGCCGCTGAGGCCGGCAGCCGGCGACCGCCGGCTCAGGAGAGCTCGGGGTCGATGTGGGCCGGGGTGCGGTCGGCGGACTTGAGGCAGGCGATGACGCGTTCGTGGGTGTCACCGACCCGGTCGACCACCTGGACCCGGATGTAGACCTCCTCGACCACCTGCATGGCCCGTTCGGTGAACCAACCGAGGAAGCACACCCCCTGGGCGGGGAGCGGGATGCCCGCGGTGACGACCGTGATCATGAAGTCCTGGCGCAGCCGCAGCCCCGCGCCGGCGATCCGTTCGATCGCCTGCAGGGCGGTGCCCCAGCCGCCCGGTTCCCGGGGCGGCTCGTCGGGCGGCGGCGGCAGGAAGGTGACCAGGTAGGAGATCTCGGTGACGACCGCGACGTCCTGGGCGGCATTGGTCAGGACGCAGGCCCAGGCCCGCTGGCCGTGCGGGGCCACCCCGTCGACCGCCCGGCCCGAGTGCCCCAGGGCCGGACGGACCGTCCGCGCGTACTGGGCCCGGGCCAGCGAGGCGCCGACGGCGGCGAGCGCCGCGGCGGTGGCGCTCTGGATGTCCAGGAGCCTCAACCGCCAGGGCCAGCTGCCCTGCAGCTCGGCCGACAGGTTGTCCCGGAGCACGCTGTAGGCCAGCAGGGCCAGGGCCACGGCCGTCGCCGCGTTCAGCAGCCTGGACAGCAGCGCGTTCCGGCGCACGACTCTCTGCTTGCTCTCCAACCGGCCCCCCTGGTCGCGGCCGACGCCCCGAGTCCAGGGCGATCGGACCGTCGATTCTAGACGCCTGCCGGCAGCACGGACAGGGCGCCAACTGGGGTTCCGTTCAGCGCACTTGAAGCACTCAGCTGCCGGGCACTCGGCGCAGCTCGCGGATCGGACGGGTCGTCAGCAGCGCTCCGGCCACCATCAGCCCGGCCGTCCCGACCGCGGCCAGCACCGCCCCCGGCCCGAACGCGGCCGCCGCCGGCCCGGCCAGCGCGCTGCCGACCGGGAGCATGCAGACCGAGCCCGCGACGTCGTACGCGTGGACGCGGTTCAGCACCTCGCCGGGCACCTGGGTCTGCACGCTGGTCGCCCACATGACGCCCCAGAAGGTGACGCCCGTACCGACCAGCACCTGGGCGACGACGAGCGCGGGCACGCCCCAGCCGAGGACGATCCCGAACGGGTAGAGCGGGTAGACCAGCAGTGCCAGCGCCCCGGCCGCGAGCGGCCGCACCGGCTTCAGCCGCACCGCCAGCAGGCCGCCGCACACCGTCCCGAGCGCGAGCGCGCAGGTGATCAGCCCGAACGAGGCCGAGCCGTACGCGGGCACCAGCACCCCGGCGGCGACCGGCAGCAGCGGCCCGGTCGCGAACAGGGTGTAGAACATCCAGACCACGATGGTGCCCCAGAGCCAGCTGCGGGAGCGGAACTCGTGCCAGCCCGCGACCAGGTTCCCCCAGAGGCTGTCGCCCGCCGGCGTGGCGGGGGCCGGCCCGAGCCGCAGCGCGAACAGCCCGCAGGCGCTGATGCCGTACGTGGCGGCGGCGATCACCATCACCCAGCCGGTCGCGGCGGCACCGACCAGCAGACCGGCCAGCGCCGGGCCGAGCAGCGCGGTGACCGCCTCGGCGGCCCGCAGCACGCCGTTGGCACCCTGCACGTCCCGGGCCACCAGCGGGACGGTGGAGGCGGCGCCGGGCTGGAACATCGCCGCAGCGGCCCCGGCCACCGCCATCAGGGCGCACAACTGCCAGAGCCGGTCGACCCCTTGGAAGAACAGGACGGCCATCAGGACCCGGGTCACCAGATTGGCGAGGTCGGCGCCGATCATCATCCGGCGCGCGGTGAACCGGTCGGAGAGGACGCCCCCGAAGAGCACCAGTCCGGCGAACGGCGCGGTCATCGACCCGAGCGCGAGACCGACGCTGCCGAGCCCGTGCCCCGAGCCGATCAGCCCCGCGGAGACCGCGACCGGCAGCATGGTGTGGCCGAGCAGTCCGGCACTGCGCGCGCCGAAGTACAGCCGGAAGTTGCGGGACCAGATCGCCGGTCCGAAGGGCACGTCGGCCGGACCGAAGAGCGGGGGCTGCTGCAGCCCGGATTGCGTCACGGGAAGCAGTCTTGGCCCCGCCCGCCCGGAATGCCAGTAGCGACCGGCCCCGAGCCGCAGGTCGACGGAAACCGACCGGAGCCGACCGAAGCCGACCGACCGTTGGGCGGATCGACGGAGCCGTCGGCCGATCGCCCGGTCGCCCGCGCCTGCTGACCGCTCCCACCCCGCCGACACGACACGACGAAGGCCGACCCCGGAGGGGTCGGCCTTCGTCGTTCTGTTCGCTGTGCCCCATGCAGGATTCGAACCTGCGACACCGGCTTTAGGAGAGCTTTCCAGGCAAGCGCCTGACCTGCACAGATACACCTGACGGGCCGTCTGACCTGCGAACATCACTCTTCGTAGCTCTCGCTACTAGTCGCATTTTCTCGCCCTCATATGTACTGCATCTGTACTGGGCCTCACCTAGACATCCCAGGAGAGACAGGTTGCGGCATCCGCCGCCGCAACCCGCCTCCCGACTAACGCTTCACGTGCGAATGAGGTCCCCTACGGACGCCAGACGCTCGTCGAGCGGACTGCGGGCCTGGCCCACCGCTGCAGCCGACAGGCCGAACAGATGCGGTCGATGCTGGCCGAGATCGGCCTCGCCCTGAATGGCCGCACCGGCGCCTCCTCGCACTGACCGGGCATACAGCACCCGACATAGGCCGCGAAGTGATCATGGGGATCAACGATGAATGAACAGGGCGCCTATTAAGCCGGGCAACAGGCGCCCTGATTACTAGTTCACTCTCCCACCAAGGGCCGACTTGAAGTACTCAAACCTTTCCCTATCGAGATCCACCTCGCTCAAGATCTCAAGCGCCGTTTCAGTATCGCCAGAAACTGCCTCTCGATATAGCTGCCACAACCCACTTCTCGCCACTAGCACGCACTTCGCGATAATGTCGCCCGTCTCCGTTGCTGGCTCCCCGAGAACGATTCTCCAGAGCGTCACCATGAAGTACCCTCGAGTAAATTGAGAAATATTATCACTCAGACTCGCCATAATTACTGAGATGGCAGGCAGTGCCACATCAAAGACCATCGCCTGGTCCTCAATGTGGCCATCCAATGTAATGTTCAAGACGTCGTCCGCCGACTGGGCAAGCAGGAGTTTGGCGAAGTCATCCGAAAGATGCTCGGCAGTCTCTCCGCAGCCGCAAAGATAGGATGACCATTGAATCCTTTTGGATTCAGCGAGGGCCAGGCTCTTCATTATTAATATCATCTACCTTCTTCAAAGAGGACGCCAGAAATGAAATGCCCCTCGGTGAAAATCGATTGACACGTGAGGCAGATTGGCTTTTCCTGCCACACCTTACCGAGGCCGTTTTTGATGTTCTCAAGGCGCATAGCACGGATAAATATCACATCATTCAGGGGCCACCCAGTCCCTTCCAGGATGTTAACCTCAGCGCAACTCCCGTACCCCGAGCATGATACGGCAATCTCTCCAGTGCTCTTTCGGATGGCTGCCGTCCAGGTTGCAGCCCGTGCCGCGCCCGTACTCGTACCGTGCAATTTATTTCGAAGGAGGGACGCGTCGCCAACTCTTTCCTCGAGACTTCGAGACCCTCCTGATGATTCGACGTAAACTGGCCTTGGGCTTCCCGTACGCGCACCCTTCAGGCCATTTTTGGCGGTCCCCCAGCGAAATGAAGTGCCAATATGCTTCGCGGCGGCATTGGGCGTTATTGGCGCCTCTGGGCTTGCGGGATTTGTCTTCGGCGTGGCACCTTCGGCTTCCCGTGCAGCATTCTCTATAGAAGCCTTGGCGGCCTGGGATTCGGCAAGATCGCGAGCTGCGCTTGCAGCGGCAGCCTCGTCGGCGATTTCTCCACCCCTGCCCGCGAGTACTTTGGCCTCACTGGCAGCGGCTCGCGCCTCGGCCGCAGCTGCAGCCCCTCCGGCAGCCCCTTCCGCCCTGCCAATTGGGCCAAGGAATAGGGGGGCAGATTCATGTCCAGACTCAAGGCCATATTTGAATCTGGAAGATTCAGTGTCGATCCCATTATTTCTGAAGGTACTTGTGAGAAATTCTGTCTCGCCACCACACGAGGAATCCGAGAACCAGCACACTGGCATAATCCAGGGCTCAACGGACTCGAAGGCGCCAACAACACCAACGGCCCATCCGGCGCCCAGGTCTGCGACACTGCCTGGTTTCATGGGCCCTGAGCCACCCGAGCTGTCGGGAGTCTCCGTCTTCAGGCCCGTGGCGTCGCTGCTGGTGGTGGGGTTGTTACTGGCATAGGCGTAGCCGCCCATTTGGTTGGGGTCGCCGGGTTGGAAGAGGGGGTCGGCGGTGAGGAAGCGGCCGATGGTGGGGTCGTAGTTGCGGGCTCCGAGGAGGTTGAGGCCGGTGGTGGTGTCGGTGGGTTGGCCGAGGTAGCCGCGGTTGTTGGCCCAAGTGGATGGGGTGGTGCCGCGGGGGTTGCCGTAGGGGTCGAAAGCGCGGCGGGTGATGGTGAGGTTGGTGGCGTCGATCTGGAGCTGTGCGGTGTTCTGGGGGTTGGCGGGTTGGTAGGTGAGGGTGCCGTTGCTGGAGCGGACGATAGTGGTGCCGTCGGGGTTGGCGTAGTGGCGGATGCCGCTGACGGTGTCGGTGTTCTTGTCGAGGGTGAGTTGCTCGGCTCCGCCGAAGAGGTAGAGGACGTTGGCGGTGGGTCCGCGTTGGACGAGGAGGCCGCCGTCGGCGTCGTAGAGGTAGCTGGTGGGTTGGTCGGGGCCGGTGCCGTTCTTGGTGGTGACGGTCTCGGTGCGGCCTTCGGCGTTGTAGGTGAAGGCCTGGTTGGTGACGGTCGCCCCGGTGGTGGCGCGGCTCTTGGTATTGCCGGCCGTGTCGTACTGGGGGGTGAGGGTGGTGGTGCCGGTTGGGCCGGTGGTGGTGATGGTGGTGGCGGTGTTGGGCTGGTTGGCCTTGGTGGTTCCACCGCCGGGGTAGGTGAGGGTCTGGGTGATGTCCTTGGCGGTGTTGCCGGTGAGGTCGCGCTTGACGTGCTGGGTGCGGTCGCCGAGGAGGTTGTACTGCCAGGTCTGCCAGTAGGAGGCGGGGCCGCCGATGGTGGCGGGTGCCGGGGTGGTGCTGGTGCAGGTGGCGAGCTGGCCGGCAGTGGGACTGGTGATGCCCTGGGCGTCGGTCCAGGCGGTGGTCAGGCGGTCCAGGCCGTCGTAGCCAAAGCACTGGGTGTCGGTGGCCAGGTCAGCTGCGCCGGAGGACTGGCGTTCGCTGACGGTGGTGATATTGCCGGACGGGTCGTAGCCGTAGGTGGTGTCGGATACTGGGTTGGCACCGCTCTGGAGGCTGACGCGGTTGGTGGCCAGGCGGCCGGTGGCGTCGTCGTAGGTCTGCGCGGTGCGAACCTGGACGCCGGCGTTGCCGTAGGTGGACTGGAGGATCTGTCCGAGCGGGCTGTAGTTGGCGAGGTCCAGGTAGTGGGTGAAGCGGCCCGAGCCAGAACCAACCAGGCCGCCCTGGAGGTTGTAGCCGTAGCCGACCGTCTCGGCCGGCAGGTTCCCGTCGGCACCGTAGATGCTCTGGGCGAGGAGTCCGACGTTGGGGGTGTAGGTGGCCCCGAGGTTGTAGGTGCCGGCGAGCTTGCCTTCGGTCGCGGGGATGGTGATCTTGGTGCCGGTGGGCTGGTAGGCGGTGTTGTAGCCGGTGACCTCCTGGACGTAGGCACTGCCGCTGAGGCCGGAGCCGCCGACGTAGCGGGTGGTCGAGGTGGGGTAGCCCTTCTGCAGGGTGTCGTAGCTGTAGCTCGTCAGCTGCTTCGCGGCATCGGCTGTGTTGGTGCCGTCGAAGGTGCCGGTGAGGCGGCTGAGGGTGTCGTAGGTCCGCGAGATTGACCGGGACCGGGCGTCCGTGGTGGCTGCGACCCGTCCGAGGTTGTCGTAGGTGATGGAGGACGATCCGGTATCGGGGTCGTTCTGGGAGGTCTTGCGGCCCAGGAGGTCGTAGGCGAAGGTCCAGGTGTTGCCGACCGTGTCGGCGGTCGTGGCCAGTTGGCCTGCTGGGTTGTACGTGTAGGTGGTGGTGACGTCGCCGGTGCCAACGCCGCCGTGGGCGATGCTGGACGTGGTCCGGCCACGGGCGTCACGGAGCAAGGTCGAGGCGGTTCCACCGGGCGGTGGTGTGCTGTCCGTACGCTCCACGCCTGGGTATGTGGTTGTGGACGCCCAGAGCCTGCTGGCCTTGCTGTAGAGCGTGCTCGCGGTGGAGCGGCCGAGCCCGTCGTAGGTGGTGACCGTTTGCGAGGGCAGGGAGTTCTCAAACTCGACGAACAGAGTGCTGCCCGGAGCGGTGCTGGGGTCCGCGTACGGTGCGGTGGATGACACCGCCCAGCCGTGGGAGTCGTAGCGGGTGGAGGCAATCAGGCGTCCGGCCGAGTTGTCGGCCGTGGTGGTCTGGGTCTGACGTGCGTTCAGGAAGCCGTCGTAGATGCTGACGGAGGTGCTGTAGGTCTGGTTTTCCCGCAGGGTCTGGCTGGTGACCGAGGACGGGTCCGGGTTATTGCCCGCGCCGTTGACCGCGTAGCTGAACTTGCGGTCCGGGCCTTGAGGGTAGGCACTCTTGTCTCGGCCGGGGAGCCAGATCTGGGTGCGGCGTCCGAGGCTGTCATAGGTGGAGTCGGTGATCTTGCCGTTGGCGTCGACCGCGCGCGTGACCAGGCCACGGGCCGGGGCGATGCTGCTGCTGGCACTCCATCCCAGCGGGTTGGTGGTGCTCACCTGGGTGGGGAGCGAAGCCGTGGCCGGTGTGTAGGTAGTGGTGGTAAGGGATCCGGCGGCGTCGCGTGACTTCGTGACGCGTCCGTAGGTGTCGTAGGTGATGGCACCGGTGGTCTGGAAGACAGGGTTTCCCGAGCTGTCGTACGAGGTGAGAGCTTGGGTGGCGGTCGGGGCGCCGTAGCCGGTGCCGTTGGAGCCGATGCTTCCGAGGGTGCCCGGGTTGGTGACCGTGCCGTCGCCGTCGTAGAAGAACCGCTTGCCGGAGATCGTGGTGTTCGGCCCCGGCGCGGTGCTGCAGGGCCCGGCGACCGTGACGGTCTCCTTGGGCAGGACCAGGATCATTGGATTGGACGCGGGGGCGTTGGCGTAGGAGAGGGTCGTGCAGTTCTCCTGTGCCGGGACACTGAGGTCGCCCTTGTCGTCGATCTGATAGGGCCGGCCGAGGCTGTCGTACGAAGTGTCGGTGCGGGTAGTGCGCCACGTGCCGTTGGACAGCAGCCCGAGGGAGCGCTGCGAGGCGGCGGTGACGCGGCGGGATGTGAGCGGCGGTAGCGTCGACAGCGGCGGGGCATTGGGGTCGGTCGCCGAGGTCCAGGCCGTGCGAGCCTGAGTGGCGGTGTCGGTCATCGTCGGCGCGGTGGCCAGGGCCTTGCCGGTAATGGTGCCGCCGGCCTGGGTGTAAGAGGCGACTTCCTGCGCCGTCCCGGCGAGCCAGTTGCTGTCGGTGGTGTTCTCGCCCAGGGAGTTGGTGAGACTGACGGTGCGTCGGGTGCCGTTGGCCTTGTAGTCACCGTCCATCCCTTGCAAGTAGGACGTGGTGCTCTGAGTGATCGGGTCCGGGGCCGCGCCGGTGGTGGTGGTGATGGTGCGGTAACCGCGGAAGTCGTTCCAGGTGCGGTACTTGTCGTCGGTCAGGTCGGAGTCGTCGCGGTGCCAAGCTGCGCCGCCGGTGTACTCGTACCGGGTGATCCTGGCGGGGGAGGCGGCCTTCGTCTGATCGTTGTCGCTGATCTGCTCGACGAGGGTCTTGTGGAACCAGTCAGAGATCGGGTCCTTGGCGCCGGGGGTGGTCCAGTAGACGGGGTAGCAGGCCTTGGTGTTGGTGTCAGCCGTGGCGGGCATGACGCCGCGGGTGCGGGAGCACTCGGGGTCGCGGTACTTGACCACGATGGACTCGCCGGTCTCGGTCTGGATGCTGGAGATCCGGGGCCGGTAGAGCGGGGGCGCGTCCGGGCCGCCGTCGACGCGGTTGTTCACCTCGATGCCCGTGAACGTCACCGGGGCCAACGGCGGGGCCTGCCCGCCGGCACCGGCACTGGTGTCCAGGCCGGTGCGCTGGATCTGGGACAGCCACATGACGGACTGGAGCTTGCCGGCGTTGGTCGGGTCGACGGTCTTGCCGGTGACCGGGTCCATCGTGCCGCCGGCGTCGGAGAACAGATGGGTGAGGTCGTAGCGGTCGACGTCCTGCCAGCCGGTGGCGGTCTTGACCTTGGTGGTGATCGACTTCAGCCGGTAGGTGGACCAGAAGGTCGGCGCGCCGATCTTGCACACGTTGCTGCCGGTGCCGGAAGTGGCCATGCCCGCATTGCAGTTGAGGTCGTACGGGGTGTCCGGCCAGCTGGCCCCGGAGCCGGTGGCCAGGTTCTGGTACTGGCAGACGGTGTCCGAGACGACGCACCGCTGGGCGGTGGTGAACACGACTCGGGCCGCCGGGTCACGGCCGGCTGCGGCGTCGGCGAGCTTGTAGCCGTAGGAGATCTGGGTGAGGTAGCCGCCACGGGTGTAGGCGGTCAGGGTGCCGCCGTCGCCCAAGGCCGCGACCTGTCCATAGCCGCGGTTGTAGTAGTTGGTCTCGTTCGCCCAGTCGTAGCGCTGCACGTTGCCGTTGGCGTCCACGACGAAGTCGAGGTTGAACCGGTACCCCGGCTGCGCGGCACACAGGGAGTTCTTGCCGGACGCCGAGGTGTAGCACGGGTCGCCCGGGTTGGGGTGGTAGACCGGTGCGGCCCAAGCACTGTTGGTGGCGGCGTCCACAGTGGTGCCGGGGGTGTGGTTGAGACCGAAATAGTAGGCGGTGCCGTCGGTCGCGGAGACCTTGAAGTACTCGCCCTCCCACATGCCGTTCGACGCACCCGTCAGGCGCTCGACCTTCAGACCGGTGTCGTTCTGCAGGTGGTAGACACCGTTGCCGTCGCGGACGAGTTGGCCGGAGTTCGCCCCCAGCGACAGCGTGGCGTTCCACCCCGCCCAGCACTGGTCACCAGAGTCCGGGATCCCGCTCTTGCCACAGGGCTTGTAGGAGCGCTCGATGAAGCCGGGCGTGTAGTCCCAGCCGTCACCGATCCACGAGGCCTGCGAGTTGAAAGCCGACGTCTTGCCGTCCACCGACTGCGAGTTGTACGACAGCCCCACCGACGGCGCCGAACCACCCAGCGACGGCGGCACGTTGACCGGATAGCCGTAGGTGAACGCACCCTGGCTCGAGCCCCACGACCCCGAAGCGGACAGCGACGTGGCCGTGTACGTGCCCTGCGAGCCACCTGTTCCGGCCACAGCCGCAACCACGGTCCCCGAGCCGGACTGGGCATCGAGGCGCATCGAGGAGGAGCCGGCGGGCGCCTGCTCGGCCGCCGGTACCACGACGGAGGCGGTGAGCTTCTGGGTGACTGGGTCGTTGACCGTCTCCAGCGCGCTCTGCGTGCGGCAGGAGGCGTACTGAGGGGTCGTCAGCGCACAGGCCGGCATCTGTACCAGGTACAGCCGTGACGCCCAGCCTCCGCCGTGAGCATCGGCGAAGGCGCCGTAGTCCACTGACACCGACACGGCGCCGGCATCCGAACTGCCGCGCTGGGACAGGCTGACCAGCAGGCCGTCCACGTTCGCCGCCAGCGCCCGATCACGCGCGGCCAGCTCCACCCGCACCGACGACGAGGCATCCAGCGTACGGGCCCCCGCGGCGCCCTTTGCGCCCGGCTTGGCGGCAGGGACCGCGAGCGTGACAGGTCCCCACGACGTACGGCCGCCGCCAGGGGTCAGGCTGGCAGCCGAGGCGCCCGGCCAACTCGCATGGCCACCGGCGTCATGGGCGCGCAGTTCCCGCGTGCCCGCAGGAACCGGAGTGGCAACCGCCCTGTTGGAGGTGGCAGCGTTGCCACCCTCGACCTTCGGTGGGGCCGGCAGCGGGTCGGCCGTCCACAGTTCGCCTTCGTAACGGTAGGGCCCCACAACGGTCGCGGCACTCGCCACCGGAGCCAGTAGGGATATCGCCGTCACGACCGCCGTGACCAGCGTCCCCCCTCTGTATTTGGCGCGCCTTCGAGCGCCCTTTGTGTCGCTTATGTACAAGTGCACGCTGTTCATTCTCCTGTCGGACGATTTGTGGCCGCATCGAGGCGCGGTCACCCTGCTGGCCAGGGCACACTCCCGGCGGCGGAACGCTATTGCGAGGCCAAGCCGTGCCGCAATAGCCTTCCCCGGCACTACAAGTCCGGCTACCTCAGCTCTTTATGACCAAGTGTCACGGCACAGAGAAGACGTAGTGGATTTCGATGGATAAATCGGACCACCGCCGCGAGCAGATAGTGACCGCACTGGCTGCCCGCACACCGAAGTCCGGTCAATATATTTCTCTCAAGGAAACCTGACGATGCATCAGCAAGTTCCGGCGGCGGACTCGCCCCGGCCGCGCCATCGCGCCATCGCCCTTCTAGTCGCAACAACGATCACCACGGCCGGGCTCGGCGGACAGGCTGTAGCGGAGGAGCGTCCGCCGGTCACCGCCTCGGACAACTCCCCGACCCGCGCGGGCATGGACGCCGCGAGCCAGGCGCCGGCTCCCGACGGGCCGGTACAGCTCGCCAAGGCCAAGGCCAAGGCGTCCGGGAAGCCGGTCGTGGTCGAGGAGTTGACGACCTCGACGAGCCTGACCGTCGCCAATCCCGACGGCACCCTGACCCGCACCGACAACCTCCTGCCCATCCGGGTCAAGCAGAACGGCACCTGGGCGGAGGTCGACGCGACCCTGGCCAAGAACCCGGACGGCAGCTACTCACCGAAGGCCACCCCGTCCCGCGTGACCCTCTCCGGCGGCGGCACGGGGCCATTTGTCACCCTGACCGACCCCAAGGGCCGCAGCCTCTCCCTCACCCTCCCCTTCGCCCTGCCCCAACCGGCCGTGGCCGGCGACGGCGTCGAGTACACCGGTGTGCTGCCCGGAGTGGACCTGCGGGCCAGCGTCACCGACCAAGGCGGCTTCCGTCAGGTCCTGGTGATCCACAACCCCGAGGCGGCTGCGAACCCGGCTCTGAAGAGCCTGCGGATGACCACCTCCACCAGCGGTCTGACCACCACGGCCGCCCCGGACGGGAGCGTCACCGCCAGGGCCGCCGACGGCTCCGCCGTCTTCTCCGCCCCCGCTCCGGTGATGTGGGACTCCAGCACCGCACCGCAGCCGGTCACCGCGCAGTCCGCGCCCGCCCGCAAAGTGGCCGGTGCGCCGGTCGTCGGCGCCCAGGCCGCGTCCGGTTCGACCTCGAGTACCGCCGCAGGGTCGGCGAATGCGGTCACCTCCACGGCCGTGGACCCGGCTGACGTTCCCGTCTCCTCCCATGAGGGGCCCGGTCACAACGCCAAGGTCGCGAAGGTCGCGGTGGCGGCGGACAGCTCGGGTCTGACCCTGGTGCCCGACGCCGCGCAGCTGACCAGTCCGGACACGACGTGGCCGGTCTACATCGACCCGTACGTCAACCCGATCAACGGCTACACCAACCACTACGTCCAGGTCAAAGAGGGCTGCCCGTCCCAGAAGACCTACGACATCCCGCAGGACAACGGCGAGGGGACGGGCTTCCAGCAGTACAGCAGCGACTGCTACGGCCTCTACCGATCCTTCTACGAGTTCAACACCAGCCAGCTCGACAGCCGGATGGTGATCTCGAAGTCGACGCTGAAGTTCACCGCCACCCACGGGGGCGACCGCAACTGCAATGCCTCCTGGCCGATCGCGCTGAAGCACACCGGTGGGATCGACGCGAACACGGTGTGGCCCGGCCCATGGCAGGGCACCACCCTCGGCACCAAGAGCGTCCAGAGCTCCAGTGTGTACGCCGGATGCGGCAATCATCCCCTCGACTTCGAGATCACCGACTTCATCCGGCAGCACGTGGGATACAGCAACCTGACCTTCGGCTTGTTCGCCGACGAGGGCAAGTACGGGACGAACTACGGCTTCACGCGCTTCGCCACCAATCCGTCCATCCAGACTGTTTTTGATGTCGCTCCGAATGCCCCCACCGACATCGGCACCAGCCCCGGGTCCCAGAACCCCGCGAGTGCCGCGTGCGGCGGTGGCGACGTAGGCTGGATCGGCCGCGGCACCGGCTGGGGCGGCTCGCCGGATCTGATGATGAACGCGCGGCTCAGCACGGACATGAGCGGTGTCATCCTCCGGGCCGGCTACCACCTCTGGGACAACATGGCCCAGGGCAACGGCGGCAATCCGTACGACGTGACCTGGAAGTGGAGCCCGACCTGGGTGGCCTCCGGTGGCAGCGTCTCCACCAGCCTGGGCGTGCCGTTGGCGGACGGGCACCAGTACGGCTGGAACGTCTGGGCCAACGACGGCACGCTCGACGGCCCGGCCTCACCCAACTGTCACTTCAACGTCGACCTCACCCCGCCCGACGCGGTGAGCTACACCGAGTCGGCGGAGTTCCCCCCGCTGGGCAGCGGCAAGGTGGCGACCAAGTTCGCCGGTGACCAGGCGTCCATCACGGTCAGCGCCAGGGACCCCAAGCCCACCGGCTGCAACCGCGACGCCTGCATCAACAGCGGCGTGCGCGCCTTCGAGTACTCCTTCGACGCCAACATCCCCGCCGGGGGCGGGACTTCGGTGGCCCCGGCGACCTGGTCGGGCGACACCGCCAGTGCCACCATCCCGATCACCGTCCCGCGCAGCCAGTGGGGCACACACACCCTCTACGTCCGCGCCCTCGACTGGGCCGGCAACAGCCAGCCCACCGTCACCACCTACAGCTTCTACGCCCCCTGGAACCAGAACGCCAAGGTCACCGCAGGCGACCTCACAGGCGACGGCGTGCCCGACCTGCTCGCCAGCACCGCCAACGGCAACCTGAACCTGATCAAGGGCAACACCGACCCCACCGTCACCCCGGTCACCGCCTCCACCGGCAGCACCAGTCCCGAGGGCAACGGCTGGAACGACTACCTCCTCGCCCACCGCAGCGGCGTGACCCAGCAGGGCATCGACGACCTCTTCGCGTACAACAAGCCCACCGGCAAGATGTACCTCTACAAGAACGACGCGACGGCCACACCCCCCGGTACCTCAGGGGCGTTCACCAAGACTCAGAACGTCACCAACCTGGCCCGTCCGGATTGCGTCGCCAACGGTCAACTCACCTGCGCCGACTACCCCTCCGACTGGTCCAAGCTCACCCAGATGACCGCCCCCGGCCCGCTCAGCATGGCCGCCTACAAGGCCGCGCACCCCGCCGAGACGGTCCCGCTGACCCCCGATCTGATCACCGTGGAGAACGGCAGGCTCTGGTACTACGTCTCCGGCGGCAGCAACTCGACCTACTTCTACCGGGTCTACCCCATCGGCACCGGTGACTGGAACGCCGGCAGCCTGGTCGGCGTCGGCAACATCGGCGCCACCGTCACCGGCACCGGAAGCAGTGCCACCACCACCGGCGGCACCCCCACCCTGTGGGTCCGCAACACCGCCACCGGCGCCGTCAACACCATCGCCCTCACCTTCGACAGCGACGGCCTGCCGACCAGCACCACTGCCGCTCCGACGGTGGCCCCACTCGTCTCCGGCGTCATCGGCACCAATGGCAAGAACATGTGCATCGACGTCAACGGCGCCGCGACCACGAACGGCATCCGCGCGCTGATGTGGGACTGCAACGGCACCAAGCCGCAACAGTTCACCTTCGGCTCCGACAACACCGTCCACGCCCTCGGCAGGTGCCTGGACGTCAGCCAGGGCGGCCTCGGCAACGGCTCCGCCATCCAGATGTGGGACTGCAACAACACCGGCGCCCAGCAGTGGATCCCCGGCCCGTTCCCCGGAGCGCTGCTGAACCCGCAGTCCGGCCGCTGCTTGGCCGACCCGGCCGCAAGCAACACCCCCGGCACCCAGCTCATGCTCTGGGACTGCCTCACCAACAACGCCGAGCAGAACTGGGCCGCCACCACCCCGGGCTCAGCCCTGCCCCAGCCCCAGCCCGTCCTGCCACTGGGCATCGACAGCCAGGCCTACCCCGCCCTCGCCACCCCCGGTGACGTCAACGGCGACGGCAACCCCGACCTCTACACCCTCTCCACGGGCGGCCAGATCATCACCAACGCGGGCACCGCCTACACCGCCAACCAGGCCACCGACCGCTGGCGCCTGACCGACACCGTCAACAGCAACAAGCCGGCCAACGTCCTCAACCTCAACGGCGGCGCCGCCATCACCACCAACCCCGCCCGGGGCAAGGTCCTGACCGGCAACGCCACCACCGCCTACGCCAGCAGCACCACCACCAGCGTCGACACCGGCAAGAGCTTCACGGTCTCCGCCTGGGTCAACCTCACCGACCTGACCAAGGGCTCGACGTTCGTCTCCCAGTCCGGCACCGTCTCCAACGGCTTCCAGCTCTACTACTCGAGCTGGGCCAAGGCCTTCGCCTTCGGCCACGTCACGGCGGACGACAGCAACGGCGTCTACAACTCCGCCTACGGACCTGCCACCGGAAGCACCGCCCCACGCACCAACACCTGGTACCACCTCGCCGGCGTCTATGACGCCGTGAGCAAGAAGCTCACCCTCTACATCAACGGCAACCCGGCCGCGACCACCGACTACACCGGCACCACCTGGAACGCCACCGGCACCGTCCAAATCGGCCGCCGCCTCTACCAGGGCGGCTTCGGCGACTACCTCGCCGGCTCCATCAGCGACGTCCAACTCCAACCCACCGCCCTGCCCCACCCCTCCGTCATCGCCACCATGACCGACACCGCCCGCTTCGACGGAGCCACCACCCTCGGCACCCTCCCCACCACCCCCATCCAACTGAGCTGACCCACCAGAGGGAACGGAGCGCCCCCTACCGCTCGAAGGCAGGGGGCGCTCCGCCTATCGACCGCACCCGGCGGTCCTCAAACAAGGCGGAATACACATGAGAACGAGAAACCCTGACAGGCAAAGAGCCCCAACGAGAACACCGCTCCAGAAACTGTCGCCGCCCACCCAGCCGCCAAAGCGGCCCGAAAGATACGCCCACCAGCGGCCACAGACTGGCCGCCCTGCGCTCGCCAGACACTCTCTGACCTGCGGATATGGCACGACGAAGGCCGACCCCTCCGGGGTCGGCCTTCGTCGTTCTGTTCGCTGTGCCCCATGCAGGATTCGAACCTGCGACACCGGCTTTAGGAGAGCCGTGCTCTATCCCCTGAGCTAATGAGGCGGGGGCCGGTCCCGGGGGACGTAGCGTGGTCGGCGGCGGGCCGACCGCTGACAGACTAGCGGATCGTGCCGGTGGGCGGGGCTGGGCGGGGCTGAGGGGGCTGGGCCGTGGGGGGTGCTGCGGCACGGCGGGGTGGGAGCCTGGCGACCGACCGGGCCCGGGTGCGGGAGGATGCGGGGACTGACGGTGCGTGAGGGGGCGGGCGTGGCGGGTGTGGAGGGTGCGGTGCGGGTACAGCGGTTGGCGCAGGTCGCGGTGGGGTGTGCCGGGGCCGCGGCGGTGGTGCTGGTGCTGATGGTGGGCTGGCGCGGGCTGGGGGTGGTGCTGGCCGGGGCGATCGGGCTGGGGGTGGCGGCAGCCGGGGCCTGGTGGGCGGTGGCGCACCGGGGGGCGGCCCGGGTGGCCGGGGCGGTGCTGGCGGTGGCGGCGCCGGTCTGGGTGCTGGGTTTCCTGGTGCAGAGCGGGCTGGGATTGGAGGCGGTGCTGACGGTCTCGCTCTGGGCGGGCGGGATGGCCGCCGCCACCGAGGCGCTGCGGCTGGACAAGCGGGCGCGGCGGGCCGCGCAGGTGCCGTCGGCGCCGCGGGCGCTGAAGCCCGTGTTGATCATGAACCCGAAGTCCGGCGGCGGGAAGGTGGAGAAGTTCGACCTGGTGCGGAGGGCGGAGGCGCTCGGGGCCAGGGTGCTGCTGCTGGACGGACAGGACGTCTCCGCGCTGGCCCGGCGGGCGGTGGCCGAGGGGGCGGACCTGCTCGGGGTCGCGGGCGGGGACGGGACGCAGGCGCTGGTGGCGGAGGTGGCGGCCGAGCACGACCTGCCGTTCCTGGTCATCTCGGCCGGCACCCGCAACCACTTCGCGATGGACCTCGGCCTGGACCGCAACGACCCGTCCACCTGCCTGGACGCGCTGACCGACGGCGTGGAGCTGACGGTCGATCTGGGGACGGTCGCGGACCGCCCGTTCGTGAACACGGTCTCCTTCGGCGCCTACGCCGAGATCGTGCAGAGCCCGGACTACCGCGACAACAAGACGGTGACCGCGCTCGGCGCGCTGCCCGACCTGCTGGCCAACAAGATCGGCGCCCGGCTCACCGCCGAGGCCGACGGCACCCGGCTGACGGACCCCCAGGCCCTGCTGGTCAGCAACAACCCCTACGAGACCGGCGATCTGCTCGGCGCGGGCAGCCGCCCCCGGCTGGACACCGGCCGGCTGGGGGTGCTCTGCCTGAAGGTGGAGGGCGCGGCGCAGGCGGTCGAGCTGGCGCTGCGCGGGGAACAGGCGCAGGGGCTCACGGTGCTGACGTCCCGTGAGGTGACGGTCCGGGCGGAGGCCGGGACGGACACCATCCCGGTGGCGGTGGACGGCGAGGCCCTGACCCTGCCGACGCCGGTGCGCTGCACCGTCCGCGCGGGGGCGCTGCGGGTCCGGGTGCCGCGGGACCGGCCGGGCGCGGAGCCGGTGGCGCCGCTGCGCGACTGGCGGCGGGTCTGGCAGTTGGCCTTGGGCGAGGCGGCGTCCTGATGGCGGGGCGCGGGCACGGGCACGGGCGTGGAGCACGGGCTCCGGGGCGGCCCGGAGACGGGCCCGAACGGGTGCCGGTGCGAGGGCCGGAGCTGATGGTGCGTGAGGATGGCGGGGAGACGAGGGAGGTGACGGTCGATGCGTAGCCCGACGACCGGTAGGTGGTGGCCGCTGTCGCAAGCGGTGGTGCTGGACCTGGCGGCGCTGGACCGCTCGGTGTACGGCGCGGTGGCGGCGACGCCGACGCCCGCGCTGGACGGGGTGATGCGGCGGCTGTCGGCGGCGGCCGACCACTCGAAGCTGTCGTTCGCGGTGGCCGGGCTGCTGGCACTGCGCGGCGGTTCGGCGCGACGGGCGGCGGTGCTCGGGGTGGCGGCGATCGGGCTGGCCTCGGCCACCGCGAACCTGCTGGGCAAGAACCTGGTGCGGCGCGAACGGCCGGACCGGGCAGGGGCGCTGGTGCCCGAGGCCCGGCACGTCCCGATGCCGTCCTCGGCCTCCTTCCCCTCCGGACACTCCGCCTCGGCCTTCGCCTTCGCGGTGGCGGTCGGCGCCGAACTGCCCTCGGCGGCCGTCCCGCTCGCCCTGCTGGCGGCCACCGTCGCGTACTCGCGGGTCCACACCGGGGTCCACTACCCGGGCGACGTGGTGGCCGGCTCCCTGCTGGGCGTCGCCGCGGCCACGACGGTCCGCCTGGCGGGCACGGGCACCTTCGGCCCGTCACCCCGGACCAGCTGACACCCCGTCGACGGCGGAGGCGGACGGCCCTGAGGCACGGCCACAGCGCCGCCGGCAACTCCGGACCACCGGGGTTGCCGGGCCACCGGCGGCCCACAGGCCGAGCGGACCAGGCGGACCAGGCGGACCGAGCAGCCGCACGGGCCGAACCAATCCCTCCGCCCCGCCGGAGGCGAGTGAGCACCACCCCACGGAGACGGCGAGCTCACCCCACGACGGGACGAGGCGGGCATCCCCCAGCGCCCCGCCCACCCCGCCGGAGGCGAGTGAGCACCGCCACAGGCTGACGTCCTGCCGCCCGGGAATGGTGCGGTCAGGACCGGACCGGGAGGACGAGTTGACGGCGGAGCGGATGATCGGGCTGCTGGCGGATGCCGGGAGCTTCGAGTGCTGGGACGAGCCGGTGCGGCCGCCGGAGGCGGATCCGGCGTACCGGGAGGCGCTGGAGCGCGCCCGGGAGCGGACCGGGATGGACGAGGCCGTGACGACCGGCGTGGCACGGGTGGCGGGGCGTCAGGTGGCTCTGGTGGTGTCGGAGTTCGGCTTCCTGGGCGGTTCGATCGGGGTGGCCACCGCCGAGCGGATCACCCGGGCGGTGGAGCGGGCCACGGCCGCGCGGCTGCCGCTGCTGGCGCTGCCGGTCTCGGGCGGGACCAGGATGCAGGAGGGCACCGCCGCGTTCCTCTGCATGGTGCGGATCACCGCCGCCGTCCAGGCCCACCGGGCGGCCGGTCTGCCCTACCTGACGTACCTGCGCAGCCCGACCATGGGCGGGGTGTTCGCCTCCTGGGGCACCCTCGGCCATCTGGTGCTGGCCGAGCCGGGGGCCCGGCTGGGCTTCCTCGGGCCGCGGGTGTACCGGGAGCTGCGCGGGGTGGAGCTCCCGGAGGAGGTGCAGCGGGCCGAGACCCTGGTGGCGCACGGTCTGGTCGACGGCGTCGTCCCGCCGGAGCGGCTGGCGCGGACGGTGGCCCGGGCCCTCGCGGTGCTCGCCGACCCGCCCGGACCGGCCGGGCTGCCCGACCCGGAACGGCCGGCTGAGCCGGTGGACGCCTGGGAGGCCGTGCTCCGCAGCCGCGCCCCGGACCGCCCGGGGACGGAGGCCGTGCTCGCGGCCGCCGACCTCGGCCTGCTGGAGCTGGCCGCGCCGGACTCCGCGCTGGTCCGGGCGCTGGCCCGGTTCGGCGGGCAGCCGGCCGTGGTCGTGGGGCAACGGGCGGGCGCCGAGCGGCCGTTCACCGCCGCCGATCTGCGCAGCGTGCGCCGGACCGCCCGGCTGGCCGAGCAGCTGGGCCTGCCGCTGGTGACGCTGGTGGACACCTCGGGGGCCGAACTCTCCGTGCAGGCCGAGCTGGACGGCCTGGCGCTGGAGATCGCCCGGACCCTGGAGACGCTGGTCGCACTGCGCACACCCGTCCTGGCGGTGCTGCTCGGCCAGGGTTCGGGCGGCGGAGCTCTGGCCCTGCTGCCGGCCGACACCGTGCTGGCGGCGACCAGCGGCTGGCTGGCCCCGCTGCCGCCGGAGGGCGCCTCGGCGATCGTGCACCGGGACGGCGGGCACGCCGCGGAGCTGGCCCGCGCCCAGGGCATCGGAGCGGCCGACCTGGTCGCGGCGGGCCTGGTGGACCGGGTACTGCCGGAGGGCGACGACGAGGGCCCCGGCCCCGGCTTCGCCAACCGGGTCGCCCACGCCATCGGTACGGGCCTCGCCGACCTGACGGCCCGTCCGGACGAGGAGCGGCTGGCGGCCCGCGCCGCCCGCCACCGATGGCTCGGCGGCAGCGCCTGAACCCACCCCCGACCGTCCCGTGGCACACCCGCCGGGTGACGGCCCGTCCGGACGCGCGCACCGGCCGTCGCCCACGCTGCCGTCCACCCGCCCCGTCCACCCGCCCCGGCCCCGCGACCCGACGTCCCGAAGGCTCGACCGCCCCGCCACACCCCCTCGGGTGACGGAACGTCAGGCCCCGGTCGCGGCCCGCCCTCGCCCGGGTGAGGATGGCCGTGGGGGACGGCCGAGCCAGTGGGAGGTACGGGTGACCGGTTCGCTGCCCAGCGCGGGCGAGGAGCCCTCACCGCAGCAACCCCCACCGCAGCAACCCTCACCTCCGCGGCCGGGCCGGTCGGCCCGGTTCAAGGCCCGGCTGGCCGTGCTGGCCACCACCGCCAAGGGACTGCCGGACCGGGTGCCGATCGTCGGCCGGGCCGTCGGCCAGCTGATCCGGGTCAACCTGCTGGACAACGCCACCCGGCTGGCCGCCCAGGCCTTCCTCAGCGCGCTGCCCGCGCTCTTCGTGGTGGCGGTCTTCGCCCCCGCCTCGGTCCGGGACGGCGTGGTCGGCTCGCTCCGGGACCAGCTGGGCCTCCAGGGCGAGGCGCAGCAGCAGGTGCGGCAGCTGCTCTCGGCCGGCAACGACGACGTGACCCAGAGCTTCGGGGTGATCGGCGCGCTGGTCACCCTGCTCTCGGCCACCGCGCTGAGCCGGGCCATGCAGCGGGTCTGCGAGCGCTGCTGGGACCTGCCCAAGTCGGGGGTTCGGCTGGCCGCCTGGCGCTGGCTGGCCTGGCTGGCGGCCTTCCTGGCCTTCCTGGTCTTCCAGTCGCCGGTCCGGGAGGGCTTCGGGGCCGGGGCCTGGCTGGGACTGCCGCTCTACCTGGTGCTGGCCACCGTCCTCTGGTGGTGGACCCAGCACCTGCTGCTGGGCAACCGGGTGCGCTGGTACCCGCTGCTGCCCGGGGCGCTGCTCTGCGGGGTGGCCGCCCTCGGCCTGGGCCTGGCCGCCAAGGTCTACCTGCCCCGGGCGGTGACCCAGAGCGTGGACCGGTTCGGCCCGTACGGCGTGGTGTTCACGTCCCTGAGCTGGTTGATCGTGCTGTTCACCGCCATCACCCTCGCCATCTCGCTCGGCCGGGTGATCGCCGAGGAGCCCGCCCTGGAGCGCCTGCTCGGAACACCGGACGAGCCCGGCCGCTGGGGCGGCCGGGCTCGCTGAGGGGGTACGGACGGAGCGTCAGAGCAGGCGCAGCAGCCGGGACGCGATCGACGGCGGCGCCAGGTCCGACTGGAGCGTGACGGGCACCTCGACCCGGTCCTCGCCCTCGCCGGCCGCGATGGTGCCGACCTGGGTGCCGGCCTTGGCGGAGTGGCCGAGGCCCTCGGTCCGCATGGTGAGCTCGGCCTTCACGCCGGACCAGCCGGCCACCGTCAGGTCCTTGGCGGCGACCACCGGGACGGTGCCGCCGAGGCCGTCGTCCACGCGGCCGACCACCTCGCCCTGCTTGGCCAGGGTCTGGCCGGTGAGGCCGTTCTGCGCGCTGGTGATGATCTTCTGACTGGCCGTCTGGGCGGCCTTCAGCAGGTTGTCGGTGGCCGTCGCGGGCTGGCCCAGGGTGACGCCGAGGATCAGCCGCTTGGTGCCGCCGATGTCCTTGGTGGCGGCCCACATCAGGCAGGAGCCGGCGGGGGTGCTGGAGCCGGTCTTGACGCCGATCACGCCGTTGCGGGCGGAGAGCAGCCCGTTGGTGTTGTAGATCCGCTGGTTGTTGAAGGTCATGTCCGGGGTGGCGACCACCTGGCGGAACACGTCGTCGTCCATCACCTCGCGGGCCAGCTTGAGCTGGTCCTTCGCGGTGCTCTTGGTGTTGTTGTCGTAGCCGGCCGGGTCGGCGTAGGTGGTGTTGGTCATGCCGAGCGCCTTGGCCTCGGCGTTCATCTTCTCCACGAACGCGGCCTCGGAGCCGGAGTCCCAGCGGGCCAGCAGGCGGGCCACGTTGTTGGCCGAGGGCAGCATCAGCAGTTCGAGCGCCTCGTACTCGGTCAGCTTCTGACCCTCGGTCAGCTGGGCGCGCGACTCGTCGGTGTTGGCCGACTCGGCCGCGGCCTGCTTGTCCACCGTGATGACCGGGCCGGGCTCGCCCTTCTTCAGCGGGTGGGCCTTGAGGATCAGGTGGGCGTTCATCACCTTGGTGACGCTGGCGATCGGCGCGGGGGTCTCCGGGCCGGAGCTGCCCAGGCTGCCGACCCCGACCACCTCGGCGGCGGCCTGGCCCTTGGCGGGCCACGGCACCGTCAGCTGGTCGCCGGAGAAGGTGTAGGAGCCGGCCAGCGAGAGCTTGGTCCTCGGGTCCGGCAGCGGGCGCAGCAGCTGGGCCACCACCACCGCGCCGATCACCACGGCCAGGAAGACCGTCCAGATGGTGATCCGCTTGACCGCCCTTCGGAACGGCGAGACCGGACGGGCGGAGAGCGCGGCCAGCACCTCCATCGCCTCGGAGGTGGTCTCCGGCACCGGAGCGGGCTCCGGCTCGACCACCGGGGGCGCGCTCGGCTCGGGGACGGTCCAGGCCTGCATCGGCGGCTTCACCGGGGCGGGCTTCTCGAACTTCTCGGCCACCGCGGGCGGCGCGACAGGCGTGGCCGACGGCTCGACGGGTACGGCCGGCGACGCGACGGGTACGGCGGCCGGCTCGGCGGGCGCGACCGGCTCGGCGGATTCCCGCACGTCAGCGGCCTCCACCTGCTCCGCAGGCTCCGCCTCCCCCACGGCGGCGGCCACGGGCTTCTTCGCCACCGGCTCGGCGACGGCCTCGGCAGCGGGCTCCTCCGCGGGCTCCTCCGCGGGCTCCTCCGCGGTCGGCTCGGCAGCCGGCTCGGCGGCCTCCCCGGTGCCCTTGTCGGCAGCCTTCGCGGCGGCCGGTTCGACCCGCTCCGCAGGCTCCGCGGGCTCGGTGTCCTCGTCCGGCACCCGCAGGTGCGTGGTCGCGTTGTCCACCGGCAGTCTCAGCATGGTGGTCCGGCTGTCCACATCACGGACCCTCAGCTGGACGGTGGAACCGTTCGGAGCCGCCTCGGCGGCCGCCTCCCCCTCCACCGTTTCCCCGTCGCGCCGCACCTTGTCGGGGGACTCGCCCACGTAACCCATCCTCCTCGTCCGCCGGACCGGCCGGGGCAGATTTCCGCCCGCCGGTTAGCTCTCCAGTCTCCGCTACCGGGACCGTAACGACCGTCACACCCCGCCCGACCGGCCGTTATTCGCTCGGACCGGCCCGTCCGGGGGCATTCCCTGCCTCAGACGCCGGCCCCGGCGGGCCCGGTTCCCGCCCCCACCGCCAGGTCACAATTCGGAGGCGTACTCGACAAGCCGCTGTGAGAGGCGTCACTCTGTCATTCATCCACGCGGGGAGGCTTGGATGGGCAAGAGCCGCAGAACTATTCCCGAGGAACTCCTGTTGCTCGCCCTGGACCCGACCACGGGTACCACGGCGCAGCCGCAGACCCTCGACCTCGGACTCGCCGGGGCACAGCTCGTCGAGCTGTCCCTGGCCGGAAGGATCGTCCCTGACGGGGACCGGATCGCCGTGGTGATGGCACGGCCGACCGGTGATCCGACCTTGGACCACGCACTGGAACTGCTGCGCCGTCGTGGCAGTGCGGTGCGGGCTGCACACTGGATCGGCGGGCCCCGGCTGGGGCTACGGCAGACCTACCTGGCGCACCTGGAGCGGTGCGGCATGGTGACCGCCGTGCCGGGCCAGGTGTGCGGTGTGCTGCCGACGACGCGGTACCAGGCGTCGGACGACTGCACCAACGCCGCCATCAAGCAGCGGCTGGACACCGCGATCCGGACCGGGGTCCCACCGGACCCCAGGACGGCCGCGCTGGCCGCGCTGGCGCACGCCGTCGGCCTGGGCAAGCACCTCTACCCGGGCAACGAGGGCCGGTCGTCGCGGTCACGGCTGCGCGACCTGATCCGGTACGACCCGCTCGGCGGCATGGTCGCCCACGCGGTGATGGACGTTCAGAACGGCCTGCCGGGGCAGGCCCGGGGTGCGGCTCCGGCCCGTCCCGCGGTCACCGGCCATCCCGTGCCGAGCCGTCCGACCGCGGGCGGCAACGGCCGGGGCCTGGCGGGCCGGGCGGTGGCGCGCTGACCCCAGCGCGCGGCCGGCCGGGTGCGGCACCGCGGCACCACCTCGCACGAGCTCTCGGGGCGGCCGCTCCAGACAGTTGGTCAACTGTCTGGAGCGGCCGCCCCGTTGGCGTCTCCGGAGCCGGATCGCCATTACCGTACGGGTGACCGTGGACGCAAGGGCCACGATCCCGTTTGAGTGCTTTTACGATGGTCTGTTCTTGTGAGCGAAGGTCATTCCCCCACGCCAGGGCGGGTCGAGATGACATGCTGCTCCACGTCAGGGGGGTTGGTACCAATTTCCACACTCTTCCGAGGCGCACCTCATCCGGGTGCGCCAGAGGTACGGCCGGAGGTCGACGTGTCCGCCAACATCAATCCGACGGTCCGGCGCCGCCGACTGGGCGCCGAACTGCGGCGCCTGCGCGAGCAGAAGGGCATGACGGCCGAGGAGGTGGCCGGCCGCCTGATGGTCTCCCAGTCGAAGATCAGCCGCCTGGAGAACGGCCGCCGCTCGATCAGCCAGCGCGACGTCCGCGACCTGTGCGACGTCTACGAGGTCACCGACGAGCGGATCCGGGCGGGGCTGATGGAGATGGCCAGGGAGTCGCGCCAGCGCGGCTGGTGGCACGAGTTCGGGGACATCCCGTACTCGGTCTACATCGGCCTGGAGGCCGAGGCCAGTTCGATCCGCGCCTACGAGTCCTCCTTCGTCCCGGGGCTGTTGCAGACCCGGGAGTACGCGGCGGCCGTCGTCGAGGGCACCCAGCCGGACACCGACGCCGGAGCGGTGCAGCGGCGGGTCGAGGTGCGGATGAAGCGGCAGAGCCGGATAAACGGTGAGAACCCGCTGGGCAGCCTCTGGGTCGTGGTGGACGAGGCGGTGCTGGCCCGCGAGGTCGGCAGCCCGATGGTGATGGCCGATCAGCTGCACCAGCTGATCGAACTGAGCGAGCGTCCGAACATCAACCTTCAGGTCATCCCGTTCCGCCACGGGGCCCATCCCGGCATGACCGGGACATTCTCCCTGATGGAGTTCCCGGAGTCGGCGGATTCGACGGTCGTCTACTTCGAAGGAGTGACGGCCGACCTCTACCTCGAGAAGGACGCCGACGTCCGCCGCTATACCAATCTGTACGACCACCTGCGGGCCGCAGCGCTCAGCGTGGCGGAGAGCCGCACACTGATCAGATCCTATGCAGAGGGGTTCAAGAGATGAGCACCACGTCCACGCAAGGCAGTCTCACCTGGCGCAAGAGCAGCCACAGCGGCGGCAACGGGGCCTGCGTCGAGATCGCCGTGCCGAACGGCTCCACCATCGCCGTCCGGGACTCCAAGGACCCCGAGGGCCCGCAGCTGCACTTCTCGAACGCGGCCTGGGCCGCCTTCGCCACCGCCACCGCGGCCGGCGACTTCGGCCGGATCTGACCCGCCCTCAGCAGCGCCCCCGACGGACGCGGTGCCCGGTCAGACCGGGTACCGCTCCGTCCAGGCACGGCCCCGCAGTTCGCCGCCGTGCAGCAGCTCCAGCACGAAGTCGTCGGCCAGCTCCAGCAGCGTTCCCCGGCCCTCCAACTCGGCCACCAGCTCCGGCGGCAGCGCCGTCTCCCCGTGCACCACGCCCAGCAGGCCGCCGCAGAGCGCCCCGGTCGAGTCGCTGTCCCCCGAGTGGTTGACCGCGAGCAGCAGGCCGGACTTCACGTCGTGCGCCACCAGCGCGCAGTAGACCCCGATCGACAGGGCCTCCTCGGCCGCCCAGCCCTCCCCCAGCTCCTCGACCCGCGCCGCCCCCGGCTCCCCGGCCCGGACGGCGTCCAGCGCCCGGCGCAGCGCCGCCGTCGTCTCCTCGTGCCCCGGGTGGTCGGAGAGCGTGGCCAGCGCCTGGTGCACCCCCTCCTCCAGCGTCCCGCCCCGGGCGGCCGCGTGCACGATCACCGCGAAGGCGCCCGCCGACAGGTAGGCCGCCGGATGACCGTGCGTCAGCACCGAGCACTCCACCGCCAACTGGAACACCAGCGCCGGGTCCCAGGCCGTCAGCAGGCCGAACGGAGCCGACCGGACCACCGCCCCGCTCCCCCGGGCGTCCGGGTTGCGCGGCTCGCCCAGGCTGCCCGGCACGGCGGCCTCCGGCCCCGAGAGCGCGGCCAGCGCGGCCGGCTCCGGCGAGCGCTGCGCGTACAGCCACTCCTGCCGCCCCAGCCAGCCGAGGTCCGCCCGGCGCTCGTCCGGGCCCCAGTCGTGCTGGGTCGCGGCCCAGCGCAGGTACGCCCGGTGAACGTCGGTCGGCGGGTGCCAACTGCCGCCGTCCCGCTGGGCGTGCGCCCGTATCAGGCCCTCCACCGTGAACAGGGTCAGCTGGGTGTCGTCGGTGACGGTCCCCGGGCGGCCGTACGCGGCCACGTAGCCCGTCACTCCGTCAGGTCCGTGGGCCGCCAGGATCTTCTCCAGCGAATCGCCCTCGATCCCGGCCCCGAGCGCGTCTCCGATCGCACCGCCGAGCAGGCAGCCGCGGACCCGGCTGCGGAAGTCCTGCTGCTGGGCACGGGACCACAAGGCCATCACGGGTACGGCACCTCTTCTCGACACGCCGCGCACCGCCCCCCGGAGCGCGCCCTCGCACTGTATTCGAATACCTCACCACGGGGCGCCGCGGTCCGGAACACCAGCCCTTCAACAGACTGTTGCCACCGCGCCATCCGCGGGCCACCGGGCCACATCCCGGGCTTCCTACCGTCCGCTCCATGACCACCACCCGCACCCGGTTCGCCGTCGCCGTCGCCCTGACCGGCGCCCTCACCCTCGGCACCACCGCGCTGGCCACCTCCCCCGCCCTGGCCGACTCCGCCGGCCACCACGCCCAGCAGTCCGCGCACCGCATCCCGTTCACCGCCGCCACCGTCACCCAGCGGGCCGACGGCACCTTCACCCTGACCTGGGCCGCCCCCACCGCCCGCAGGGTCACCGTCTACGCGGGCACCGACCGCGACGCGATCCGCCACCGCACCGCCGTCGCCCGCGGCGCCGGCTCGGCCACCGTGACCGTCTCCGGCCTGGCCGCCGCCGACCGCTGGTACTTCGAGCTCGTCCCGGACCGCGGCGAGTCCCTGACCGTCGCCGACCGCTCCCTGCACCTCGCCTCCGCCCCCAACTTCCGCGACGCGGGCGGCTACCGCACCGCCGACGGCCGCTGGGTGAAGATGGGCGAGGTCTACCGCTCGGACGACCTCGCCAGGCTCACCGACGCCGACCTGGCCAAGCTCCAGCGCCTGGGCATCCGTCAGGTCTTCGACCTGCGCACCCCGGCCGAGCAGAAGGCCGCCCCCGACCGCGTCCCGGCCGGCGCCACCGTCACCTCCGCCAACGTGCTCGGCGTCGAGGACACCGGCGCCTTCAACGTCACCTCCCCGCAGGCCGCGGTGCAGGCGATGATCGACGCCGAGAAGGTCATGGTCTCGGCGGCCAGCGCCAAGTCCGCCTACCGCGGCGTCCTGCGGGCCGCGGACGACCGCGGCGCGGTGCTCTTCCACTGCACCGCCGGCAAGGACCGCACCGGCTGGGCGGGCGCCTCCCTGCTCACCGCGCTCGGCGTCCCGAAGGCCACCGTCGAGGCGGACTACCTGGCCAGCAACGACTACCGCGCCGCCGCCAACGCCGCGGTCCTCTCCCACCTCCCGGCGTCGTACCAGGCGATCTACAAGCCGCTCCTCGACGTCCGCCCCGAGTACCTCAACTCCGGCTACGACGAGGTCACCGCCAAGTACGGCACCTTCGACCGCTACCTCAAGAACGGCCTCGGCCTCGACCGCACCGAGCTCCGCCACCTCCAGGACCGGCTCCTCGTCGGCTGAGGCTTCGGCCCGGGGCCGGAGGCCCCAGGGGCGCGGGGAACTGCGCGCAGGGGAACGGCAGCACCTGCAACTGGCTGACGGAGCTTCAGTTGCCGGTGGGCCGCCTCCCGACCCGCGCAGTTCCTCGCGCCCCTGGGTCGCTGCATGGACCCGCGCCCGCGAAAGTACTAGCCGACGACCGGAAGCAGCGCCGGCAGGTGCCCGTCCGAGGCCAGGGCGGCCGCCCGCCGTTCGGGCGGGACCTCGCCGTAGGTGGTGGTGCGCTGCCGGTGCGGACGCCCGGCCGCCTCGGCGATCGCCTCCAGCTGACGGACCGACATGTAGCTCCCGTACGAGGACCCGGCCATCCGCGAGATGGTCTCCTCCATCAGGGTGCCGCCCAGGTCGTTGGCCCCGGAGCGCAGCATCTCCGCCGCCCCCTCCGCCCCGAGCTTGACCCAGCTGGTCTGCACGTTGCGGATGTGCGGGTGCAGCAGCAGCCGCGCCATCGCCATCACCGCCCGGTTGTCCCGCGCCGTCGGCCCGGGCCGCGCGATCCCCGCCAGGTACACGGGGGCGTTGGTGTGCACGAACGGCAGCGTCACGAACTCCGTGAACCCGCCCGTCCGTTGCTGGATCTCCGCCAGCAGCCGCAGGTGCGCCAGCCAGTGCGAGGGGTTGTCCACGTGCCCGTACATCATCGTGGAGGACGAGGGGATCCCCAGCTCGTGGGCCGTGCTCACCACCTCGACCCAGGTCGCGGCGGGCAGCTTCCCCTTGGTCAGCACCCACCGGACCTCGTCGTCGAGGATCTCCGCCGCCGTCCCCGGGATGGAGTCCAGCCCGGCCTCCTTGGCGGCCGCCAGCCACTCCCGGATCGAGAGCCCGGTCCTGGTCGCCCCGTTGACGACCTCCATCGGGGAGAAGGCGTGCACGTGGATGCCGGGCACCCGGGCCTTCACCGCCCGGGCGATGTCGAAGTACGCGGTGCCCGGGAGGTCGGGGTGGATCCCGCCCTGCATGCAGACCTCCGTCGCCCCCACCTCCCACGCCTGCTGGGCCCGGTCGGCGACCTGCTCCAGTGACAGGGTGTAGGCGTCGGCGTCGGTGCGCCGCTGGGCGAAGGCGCAGAACCGGCAGCCGGTGTAGCAGACGTTGGTGAAGTTGATGTTCCGGGTGACGCAGTAGGTGACCTCGTCGCCCACCGCGTCCCGCCGGACCGCGTCGGCGATCGAGCAGAGCGCGTCCAGTGCCGGGCCGTCCGCCTGGAAGAGCGCCAGCGCCTGGGCGTCGGTCAGCTTCTCGGGGTCGTCGGCCGCCTGCGCCAGTGCCGCCCGCAGGTCACCGGACAGCCGCTCGGGGGCGGTCAACCCGGCGGCCTGCTCGCGCAGTTCGGCCCAGTCGCCGTAGACCTCCTCGAAGTCCCCGCGCCGGTCCCCGGTCCGCCCGGCCCCGTCGATCTCGCGGTGCAGCTCGGTGCGCCCGCGTGCGGTGAGCGGCTCGTCCGGCTCCTGCCAGGGCAGTCCGACCGGCAGTGCGTCCTCCCGGGCCAGGCCGGTCTCCGGGTCGGCCAGCGCCCGCACGTGCGGCAGGACCCGGGGGTCGATCCACGGCTCGCCGCGCAGCAGGTACTCCGGGTACACCGTCAGCCGCTCGCGCAGCGCGAAGCCCTCGGCCGCGGTGCGGGCGGCCAGCTCCTCGATGTGCGGCCAGGGCCGCTCCGGGTTGACGTGATCGGGCGTCAGGGGCGAGACGCCGCCCCAGTCGTCGATGCCCGCGCCGATGATCAGCGGGTACTCCTCGTCCACCAGGTTCGGCGGCGCCTGGATCCGCGCACCCGGGCCGAGCACCAGCCGGGCCACCGCGATGCAGGCGGCCAGCTCCTCCAGCTCGGCGTCGGGCATGGCCCGCATCGCGGTGTCGGGCTTGGCCCGGAAGTTCTGCACGATGACTTCCTGGAGGCCCTGGTAGCGCCGGGCGGTGCGGCGGATCGCGAACAGCGCGTCGGCCCGCTCCTCGTGGGTCTCGCCGATGCCGATCAGCACGCCGGTGGTGAACGGCACGGCGCTGCGGCCCGCGTCCTCCAGCACCCGCAGCCGGACGGCCGGCTCCTTGTCGGGAGAGCCGTGGTGCGGGCCGCCGGGCTCGGACCAGAGCCGGGTGGCGGTGGTCTCCAGCATCATGCCCATCGAGGGGGCCACCGGCTTGAGCCGCTGGAAGTCGGTCCAGGACAGCACCCCGGGGTTGAGGTGCGGCAGCAGCCCGGTCTCCTCCAGCACCCGCACGGCCATCGCCCGCACGTAGGCCAGGGTGTCGTCGTAGCCGTGCGCGTCCAGCCACTCGCGGGCCTCGGGCCAGCGGTCCTCGGGGCGGTCCCCGAGGGTGAAGAGCGCCTCCTTGCAGCCGAGCGCGGCGCCCTGCCGGGCGATCTCCAGCACCTCGTCGGGCGACAGGTAGAGGCCGTGGCCGTCCTTGCGGAGCTTGCCGGGCACGGTGACGAAGGTGCAGTAGTGGCAGCGGTCCCGGCAGAGCCGGGTGAGCGGGATGAAGACCTTCTTCGAGTAGGTGATCACCCCGGGGCGGCCGGCCGCCAGCAGCCCCTGGTCGCGGACCCGGGCGGCGCTCGCGCACAGGTCGCGCAGGTCCTCGCCGCGGGCGTGGAGCAGCACGGCCGCCTCGGTGACGTCCAGCGCCACCCCGTCCCGTGCCCGGCGCAGGGCGCGGCGCATCGAACTGCTGGTGGGGCGGGGGTCGGTAGCGTCGTCCATGGGGCGACGATACCCAGAGCCGGAGGCGGTGTTCGTCCTTCGGCGGTAGCCGACCCTGAGACGTGCTCAGGGTCACGTGCACCGCTGGGAGTAGGCGGATCCGGCCCTCTGGAGCGATACCGGACGGGGGTCCCGTGGGTTCCAATGGAGGGGAAGCACGGCAGTTCTGACGTCTGACGAGGGGTAGGAAGTCATGGAACGGACCACGCGACGCAAGGCCGTCCGGGTGCTGGTGCCCGCCGGTGTGGTGGCGCTGACCGCCGCCGGGATCGGCCTCGTGCCCGCGATGGCCGGGGAGTCCGGGCCCAAGCTGCCCGAGCTGACGGCGGAGCAGGTGGTGGCCAAGGCGCTGGGATCCGACGCCCGGGCGCTCTCCGGCACCGTCAAGCTCAAGGCCGACCTGGGCCTGCCGACCCAGCTGCTGGGCGGGGCGCTGCCGGGCGGCGGGGCCCCCGGCGGGCACGGCGGCGGCCGGGGCGGCGGCGAGGGCTCGGAGGCCGACCCCGGGGCCAAGCTGCTCCAACTGCTGGGCGGCGAGCACACCCTGCGGATCGCGGTGGACGGCCCGGACCGCCAGCGGCTCGGCCTGATCGGCGGCCTGTCCGGCTACGAGCTGGTCCACAACGGCTCCGAGCTCTGGGCCTGGGACAGCAGGAGCAACGAGGCGGTGCACCTGACGGGTGCCCAGGCCGCCGAGCGGGCGAAGCCCGAGCTGCCGCTGCCGGTCACCCCGCAGGAGGCCGCGAAGAAGTTCCTGGAGCTGGGTGCTGACACCACCCAGGTCACCGTGGAGGGCACCACCACCGTGGCCGGGCAGGACGCCTACGAGCTGCGGGTGAAGCCCAAGCAGGTCGGCTCGACCATCTCCGAGGTGCGGATCGCCGTCGCGGCGGAGAACGGCGTGCCGCTCGCGGTGCAGGTCCGCTCCGGCTCCACCAAGGTGCTGGACGCCCGCTTCAGCGAGGTCTCCTTCGCCACCCCGTCGGCCGACACCTTCCGCTTCACCGCCCCCAAGGGCGCCAAGGTGACGGAGCAGAAGGCCGAGGAGGGCGTGGGCCACGAGAAGTGGCTGCAGAACGACTCACCCGACGCCGAGGCGGCCGAGGAGGCGCTCCGGAAGGCCGGGCAGGACGCGGACTTCAAGGTCACCGGCGAGGGCTGGACCACCGTGCTCAGCGCCAGGCTCCCCGCCGAGGCGGCGGGCGGCGAGGCCGGCGGCTTCGCCAAGGCGCTCGGCAAGCCGGTCGGCGGCGGCAGCCTGATCTCCACCAAGGTGGTCAACGTGCTGATCACCGACGACGGCCGGGTGTTCGCCGGCGCCGTCACCCCGCAGGTGCTGCAGAGCGCGGCCGGGGCGAAGTGACCGACCTGTTGGAGCGGCCGGACGGCCGGGCGGCTGCGGGCCGCCCGGCCGCTCCGGCCGAGGTGATCCGCACCCGGGGGCTGACCAAGCGCTTCCCGGGCGGCCAACTGGCCGTGGACGGGCTGGACCTGACGGTGCCCCGGGGCAGCGTGTTCGGCTTCCTGGGGCCGAACGGCTCCGGCAAGACCACCACCATCCGGATGCTGATGGGTCTGATCACCCCCAGCTCCGGCGAGGCGGTGGTGCTCGGCGAGCCGATGCCGCGCGGCGCCGCCACCGTGCTCCCCCGGGTCGGCGCCCTGATCGAGGGCCCGGCCCTGTACGGCTTCCTGACGGGCCGTGACAACCTGTCCCGCTTCGACGCGGCCGATCCGACCACCGACCCGCGCACCCGGGCCCGCCGGGTCTCCGGGGCGCTGGACCGGGTCGGCCTGACGGCCGCCGCCGGCAAGAAGGCCCGGGCGTACTCGCTGGGCATGAAGCAGCGCCTGGGCCTGGCCTCGGCCCTGCTGCGCCCGCGCGACCTGCTGGTGCTGGACGAGCCGACCAACGGCCTGGACCCGCAGGGCATGCGGGAGATCCGGGCACTGGTGCGGGAGTTGGCGGCCGAGGGCTCCACCGTCTTCCTCTCCTCGCACCTGCTGGACGAGATCGAGCAGGTCTGCACCCACGCCGCCGTGATGTCCAAGGGCCGGCTGCTGGTGCAGGGCACGGTGCCCGAGCTGGCGGCCAGGGCGCAGGGCCGCCTGGTGGTCCGCACGCCGGACGTGGCGGCGGCCGCCGAGGTGCTGACCGCGCGTCAGGTCCCCGACGTCCGGGGCGGCGAGGGCTCGCTCTCCGCCGCCGCCCCCGCCGAGGAGGAGCTCGCCGGGCACTGCGCGGCGCTGGTCGCGGCGGGAGTGCGGGTGCAGGGCTTCGGAGTGGAGCGCGGCACGCTGGAGGACGCCTTCGTGGCACTGACCGGGGAGGGATTCGATGTCGCGGGCTGAGGCGCTCACCGACGCACCGGCGCGGCTTCCGGCCGCGCTCTCGACCTCACTGCTGCGCAGCGAGCTGGCGCTGACCTTCCGGCGGGCCCGGACGGTCACCCTGCTGGCCATCCTGGCCGCCCTGCCGGTGCTGATCGGCGTGGTGATCAAGTGGCAGACCGACGGCGAGGGCGGCGGCGGCCCGGCCTTCATCGCCCAGGTGACCCAGAACGGCGTGTTCCTGGTCTTCACTTCACTGGCCGTCACCCTGCCGGTCTTCCTGCCGATGACGGTGGGCGTGGTGGCGGGCGACGCGATCGCGGGCGAGGCGGCCTCCGGCACCCTGCGCTACCTGCTGGTCGCCCCGGCCGGCCGGACCAGGCTGCTGGTGGCCAAGTTCATGGCCGGGACGGCGTTCTGCCTGGGCGCGACCCTGACGGTGGCGGCCTCCGCGCTCGCCACCGGTGCGGCGCTGTTCCCGCTGGGGGACGTCACGCTGCTCTCCGGGGACACGGTGGGCCCGGGCGAGGCGCTGCTGCGGGCGGCGCTGGTGGCCCTGGTGGTGGCGGCCTCGCTGGCCGGGCTGGTCGCGGTCGGGCTGTTCGTCTCCACCCTGACGGGCAGTGGGATCGCCGCGATGGCCACCACCGTGGTGCTGGTGATCACGGTGCAGATCCTGGACGCCTTCCCGCAGTTGCACGCGATCCAGCCGTACCTGCTCTCGCACCACTGGCTGAGCTTCGGGGACCTGCTGCGGCAGCCGATGTACTGGGACGAGGTGCTGAAGAACCTCGGGCTGCAGGCGCTCTACGTGGCGGTCTTCGGCTCAGCGGCCTGGGCCCGCTTCACGGCCCGCGACGTCACTTCGTGAGCTGGCCGCCGCGCAGGCCAGCACCGGCAGCTGCGCGGGCGCGACCAGGAACAGCGGGGACCAGCCGTGGCAGACCAGCCGGACCCCGGCGGTCAGCCCGTGCAGCCGGGCCCGGTGCGAGCCCTTGAGCTCCACCCGGTCGAGCCGGCTGGGGGCCTGCAGGGTGACCGGCGGGCGGCCGGGGCGCTGCCAGCGGATGGTCACCGGGCCGCCGGGGCGGTCGGCGCTCAGCAGCAGTTCGCCGGTCTCGGCGGCGTCCATCTCGCGGCGCACGGCGGGCACTCGCAGGGCCCCGCCGGAGGCCAGCACGGCGGCCCCGTCGGCCGCCGCCGACCGGCGGAACGGCCGGACCAGCGGTGCCTTGAGCTGGACCATCGCGACTCCTCCCGTGGCCGGCATGGGGGTGCCTTCCGACAGCCTTCGGCTGCGGGCACCCCGGACGTTAGCAGGGTTGCGGGGGGCTTGAGGAGATCCCGAAACGAGTTGTTCACCGGGCGGACGAAGCTGACGGAGCGTCAGCCGGCGCATCCTCCGGCCGAGTGCTCGGCGGCGCCGCCGGGAGCTCGGACCGGCTCTGTCGCAGGCGCCGCAGCGCGTCGAAGGTGAGCACCGCGAGCGCGGCCCAGACCAGGGCGAAGCCGGCCCAGCGGGCGGGCGGCATCCGCTCGTGGAAGACGGTGATGCCGAGCAGGAACTGCAGCACCGGCGCCAGGTACTGCAGCAGGCCGAGGGTGCTCAGCGGCACCCGGACGGCGGCCGCCCCGAAGCAGAGCAGCGGCACGGCGGTGATCAGGCCGCTGAGCATCAGCAGGCCGGAGTGCGCCCAGCCCTCGGTGCCGAAGGTGCCCCGGCCGGTGACGCCCAGCCAGACCAGCAGGCCGACCGCGAACGGGAACATGGCGGCGGTCTCCAGCGCGAGGCTCTCGGTGCCGCCGAGCGCGACCTTCTTCTTGAGCAGGCCGTAGGTGCCGAAGGAGAGGGCCAGCACCAGGGCGATCCAGGGCAGCCGCCCGTACCCGACGGTGAGCACCGCGACCGCCAGCACGCCGATCCCGACCGCCGCCCACTGGGCCGGGCGCAGCCGTTCGCCCAGCAGCAGGACGCCGAAGGCGATGGTCACCAGGGGGTTGATGAAGTAGCCGAGGCTGGTCTCCACCACGTGCCCCGAGTTCACTCCCCAGATGTAGACGCCCCAGTTGACCGAGACCACCACGGCGCCGAGCGCGGAGAGCGCCAGTCGGCGGGGCTGGGCGAGCAGCGGGCGTATCCACGCCCACTTGCGCATCACGGCCAGCATCAGGGCGACGGCCACCAGGGACCAGGCCATCCGGTTGGCCAGGATGTCGACCGCGCCGCTGGGCTCCAGCAGTGGCCAGTAGAGCGGGAAGAGACCCCAGATCCCGTAGGCGGCGAATCCGTACCCGAGCCCGGCACCGCTGCCGGCCTTCTGCTGCTGTGCCATCGACCGGCCTGCCCTCCGCGCGCGCTGTCCTCCGGACGAAGGTAGCGGGCGGGAGGGCAGGGTGTCATCCCTGAATCGGCATTTTGGTCATGACACGCGTTTCGGACAGCTCAGAGCGCGGCGGCCACCGTCGCGGCCAGCGGGGTGGTGGGGCGGCCGATCAGCTTCGACAGCACCCCGCGGTCGCGGGCCAGCTCGCCCCGGGCGATGGCCGCGTCCACGTCCACCAGGATCCCGGCGAAGCCCTCCGGCAGGCCGGCGCCGACCAGGATCTCGTGGTGCTTCTCGGCCGGGACGTCCGCGTAGGAGACCGGCTTGCCGGTGTGCGCGGCCAGCGCGGCGGCGTACTCGGAGAAGCTCCAGGCCTCGTCCCCGCTGAGCTCGTAGACCGCGTTCTCGTGGCCCTCGCCGGTGAGCACCGCGACGGCCGCGTCCGCGTAGTCCTGCCGGGAGGCGGTGGCGATCCGGGCGTCGCCGTTGCTGCCGACCACCGCGCCGTGCTCGACCGCGACGGCCGCGTTGGCGGTGTAGTTCTCGGTGTACCAGCCGTTGCGCAGCAGCACGTACGGCAGGCCGGAGGCGCGGATCACGGCCTCGGTCGCCTGGTGCTCCTCGGCCAGCCGGAAGGTGGCCTCGTCGCCGCCGAGGATCGAGGTGTAGGCCAGCAGCGCCACCCCGGCGGCCTTCGCGGCCTCGACCACGGCGGTGTGCTGCGGCACCCGGGCGCCGACCTCGCTGCCGGAGATCAGCAGCACCTTGTCACCCGCGCCGAAGGCGGCGGCCAGGGTCTCGGGCCGGTTGTAGTCGACCTCGCGGACGGTCACGCCCTTCGCGGCCCAGTCGGCGGCCTTGTCGGCGGAGCGGACGGCGACGGCGAGCTCGCCCGCCGGCACCTCGGCGAGCAGGCCCTCCACCACGAGGCGGCCGAGCTGTCCGGTGGCTCCGGTGACGACGATCATGAGGTACTCCCTGGTCGGTGGGGTCTTGCGCTTTCCACACTCACCGTATGTACTGCACTTACCAATCGGAAGTACGCACTTTGAAGTAGGGTACTGACATGAAGGTAAGTGTCGACGCACTGCTCCACGCCCCGGACGTCAACGACCGGATGTGCCCCTCGCGCGGCGTGCTGGAGCACGTCACCAGCCGCTGGGGCGTGCTGGTGCTGATCGCGCTGGCCGAGCGCGAGTACCGGTTCAGCGAGCTGCGCCGCCGGGTGGCCGGGGTCAGCGAGAAGATGCTCGCCCAGACCCTGCAGACCCTGGAGCGGGACGGCTTCGTCGAGCGCGAGGCGCACCCGGTCATCCCGCCCCGGGTGGACTACCGGCTGACCCCGCTCGGCCACGAGGCCGCCGAGCTGGTCGGCGGCCTCGCGCACTGGGTCGAGCGGCAGACGCCCGGGGTGCTGGCGAACCGTCAGGCGTACGACGCGCGCTGACGGCCCGCCCCGGCGGTCAGACCACCGTCCAGGTGTCGCTCCCGGTGAGCAGCGCGCCCAGGTCGCCCCGGCCGCGCTGCTCCACCGCGCGCTCCAGCTGACCGCCCATCAGCTCGTCGTAGACGGGCCGCTCGACGCTGCGCAGCACCCCGATCGGGGTGTGGTGGAGGGTGTCGGCGTCGGCGATCCGGGAGAGCGCGAAGGCGTGCGCCGGGTTGGCGTGGTGGGCGTCGTGCACCAGCACCTCGCCCCGGTTGGCCTCCGTCACCTCGTCCACGTACAGCTCGCCGCCCGGGCCGCGGAAGACGCCCCGGCCGGCGAAGGTGACCGGCTGCCCGTGCTCCAGCCGGATCAGCGCCTCGTCCCGGGTGCCCGGGTCCTTGAGCACCTCGAAGGCGTTGTCGTTGAAGATGTTGCAGTTCTGGTAGATCTCCACCAGCGCGGTGCCCCGGTGCTCGGCGGCCGCCCGGAGCACCGAGGTGAGGTGCTGGCGGTCCGAGTCGATGGTCCGGGCGACGAAGGTGGCCTCCGCGCCGATGGCCAGCGAGAGCGGGTTGAAGGGGTGGTCCAGCGAGCCCATCGGGGTGGACTTGGTGATCTTCCCGACCTCGCTGGTGGGCGAGTACTGACCCTTGGTCAGGCCGTAGATCCGGTTGTTGAAGAGCAGGATCTTCAGGTTGACGTTGCGCCGCAGCGCGTGGATCAGGTGGTTGCCGCCGATCGACAGCGCGTCCCCGTCGCCCGTCACCACCCAGACGCTCAGGTCCGGCCGGGAGGCCGACAGGCCGGTGGCGATGGCCGGGGCGCGCCCGTGGATCGAGTGCATCCCGTAGGTGTTCATGTAGTACGGGAAGCGCGAGGAGCAGCCGATCCCGGAGACGAACACGGTGTTCTCCCGGCGGATGCCGAGCTCCGGCATGAAGGCCTGCACGGCGGCCAGGATGGCGTAGTCCCCGCAGCCGGGGCACCAGCGCACCTCCTGGTCGGTCTTGAACTCCTTGGCGCTCTGCGGCCCGTCGGCCTTGGGCACCAGTCGAAGGCTCTCCATCACTTCTCCTCCAGGGTGCCGAGGGCGGCGGTCAGCACGTCGGCCAACTGGGCCGCCTTGAACGGGAGTCCGCGCACCTGGTTGTAGGACTGGGCGTCCACCAGGTACTTGGCGCGCAGCAGCAGGGCCAGCTGGCCGAGGTTCATCTCCGGCACGATCACCCGGTCGTAGCCCTTGAGGATCGCCCCGAGGTTGGCCGGGAAGGGGTTCAGGTGGCGCAGGTGCACCTGGGCCACCTGACCGCCGTCGGCCCGCACCCGGCGGACGGCGGCGGTGATCGGCCCGTAGGTCGAGCCCCAGCCGAGCACCAGCACCCTGGCCTCGCCCGAGGGGTCGTCCACCACCAGGTCGGGCACCGCGATCCCGTCGACCTTGGCCTGCCGGGTGCGGACCATGAAGTCGTGGTTGGCCGGGTCGTAGGAGATGTTCCCGGTGCCGTCCTGCTTCTCGATGCCGCCGATCCGGTGCTCCAGCCCCGCCGTCCCCGGCACCGCCCACGGGCGGGCCAGCGTCTGCGGGTCGCGCTGGTAGGGCCAGAAAGCGCCGTCCTCGCGGTTCGGCCCGGTGGCGAAGTCCGGTGTGATCTCCGGGAGTTCGTCCGCCGCCGGGATCCGCCACGGCTCCGAGCCGTTGGCCAGGTAGCCGTCGCTCAGCAGGAACACCGGGGTCCGGTAGGTGACCGCGATCCGGGCCGCCTCCAGTGCCGCGTCGAAGCAGTCGGCCGGCGTGGCCGGGGCCACGATCGGCACCGGCGCCTCGCCGTTGCGGCCGAACATCGCCTGCAGCAGGTCGGCCTGCTCGGTCTTGGTCGGCAGCCCGGTGGACGGCCCGCCGCGCTGGATGTCCACCACCAGCAACGGGAGTTCGAGCGAGACGGCCAGCCCGATGGTCTCCGACTTCAGCGCCACCCCGGGCCCCGAGGTGGTGGTCACGCCCAGCGCCCCGCCGAAGGCCGCGCCCAGCGCGGCCCCGATCCCGGCGATCTCGTCCTCCGCCTGGAAGGTCCGCACGTCGAAGTTCTTGTGCCGGGACAGCTCGTGCAGGATGTCCGAGGCCGGGGTGATCGGGTACGAGCCGAGGAAGACCGGCAGGCCCGAGCGCTCCCCCGCCGCGATCAGGCCGTAGGACAGCGCGAGGTTGCCGGAGATGTTCCGGTAGGTGCCCTCGGGCAGCCGGGCCGGGGAGACCTCGTAGGAGACCGCGAAGTCCTCGGTGGTCTCGCCGAAGTTCCAACCCGCCCTGAAGGCCAGGATGTTGGCCTCGGCGATGTCGGGCTTCTTGGCGAACTTCTGCCGCAGGAACGACTCGGTGCCGTGGGTCGGCCGGTGGTACATCCAGGACAGCAGCCCGAGCGCGAACATGTTCTTCGCCCGCTCGGCGTCCTTGCGGGCCAGCCCCGAGTCCTTCAGCGCCTCCAGGGTCAGCGTGGTGAGCGGCACCCGGTGCAGGTGGTACGCCTCCAGCGAGCCGTCCGTCAGCGGGTCCGCCGCGTAGCCGACCTTGGCCAGCGCCCGCTTGGTGAACTCGTCGGTGTTGGCGATGATCTCGGCACCGCGCGGCAGGTCCGCGAGGTTGGCCTTCAGGGCGGCGGGGTTCATCGCCACCAGCACGTTGGGCGCGTCGCCCGGGGTCAGGATGTCGTGGTCCGCGAAGTGCAGTTGGAAGGACGACACGCCGGGAAGGGTGCCGGCGGGAGCCCGGATCTCGGCCGGGAAGTTCGGCAGGGTGGAGAGGTCGTTGCCGAACGAGGCCGTCTCCGAGGTGAAGCGGTCTCCGGTGAGCTGCATGCCGTCGCCGGAGTCGCCGGCGAAGCGGATGATCACCCGGTCCAGACGCCGGACCGGCTTCGCCGGCCGCTGCCGGGCGCCCGGCGGCGAGGCCGGGCCCGACCGGCCGTCGTCGTCCGAGCCGTCCACTGCCTCTGCCTGATCGACCTGACTGGTCACTGCCGCGGACCTCCTCGTGGGCGCCAGCCGCGGGCGTGAGCCGTGTGCCCCGTCCGCCTGGTGCACCGTTCCGAATCCTAGGCGGCCGAACCTCCCCCGGACCGGAACTCGGCCCAACCACCCACGAGAACGTCTACCCGACCCCGATCCATACCCACTGGAGCGCCGCCCCCTTGCCGCCCTCGGGCCGCCCGGAGGGCGGTCAGGGGCGCGAGGAACTGCGCGAGACGGAAGAAGCAGACCCGTGTGCCGGGTACGGAGATCCACTTGCACGTGAGCCTCCGTACCCGGCACACGGG